>NZ_CP012622.1:600000-900000 GCF_001281045.1 Spiroplasma cantharicola
AATTAATAAAATTAATAAAAGTTTATGATAAAGAACTATTTGATAATTTATCAAATAATATTTTTGCTGGAACTAAAATAAGTTATAAAAATGAATGAAATCAATTTTTAACAAAAAAAATTATAAACAGTTTAGATAAATTTCTTTATACACAATTTAATTATGATGAACTAAGATATCAAAATAAACTTGAAAAATTAAACGAGGTTATTAGCGAAGATACTATATATGTTTTTTTAAATAATGTTGAAGTGAAAGATAACTACAAAGCAACTTTGGTAAATGACTTAAAGTTCTTTGAAATTTTTATTAAAGATGACAGTCCTATTTTTACAATAGATAAAGATAATTTCTTTAGTTTATTAAAGCCATTATCTTTAAGAAATTTCAAAAATTTTAATGAATTGATTAAATACTTATTTAAAAATAAAAAAAGAAATCCGACAACTGAGTTAACAACAGATACTTCAAAAACAACAGATACTTTAAATTGATATTGAAATAAAATTCTAGAAAATACAGATTCAAATGAAGAAAATAAGGATCTAAAAAAAGAAAATAAAAATTTAGAATCAGATGAAGAAAGAGATCTTGAAAAAACAGTTACTTTTAATGCTCATGAAACTCTATCAGATTTATCAAATGATAATATTTTTGAAATTCAAGAAGATACACCAAATGATATTTTAAATGAAAATGAAATTCAAGAACCAATTAATAGCATAGTTGAAAAACCAATTTCAAAAGATAAAATAGAGAGATTTCAAAATTTTATAAAATTATACGAAGAAAATAAAAATGAAATAGAATTATTAACAGATAATTATGACCAAGATAAATATTTAAATTTTAAAGAGTCTGTTAATAAAAAGGACATCTGAGATTTATCAAATTTTATTGATAATAAATATGATGATTTAGTTTTTTATTTAAAAAATAAAAAAATATTGAAACAAGATTTAGTTAATTATGAAATTTTATATCAAAAAACAAAAAAATGTCTTGAAGAAAATGAATTATTAAAATAAAAAAGTAGATGATAATTAAGAGGTGCTACTATGACAGAAATGATCTTTAAAATTACAGACTTTACAGATATGTTAAAAGAATATCTTGAGAATTCAAATACTTTTAAAAATGTAAATGTAAAAGGAGAAGTTGCAAATTTAACTCTTAATAAAACAGGACATATTTATTTTTCGCTTAAAGATAGTCAAGCAAAAATTGATTGTGCGATTTGAAAAACTAATGCTAGTGTTTTTACTAATTTAAATATTCGAGAAGGAACTGAAGTAATTGCAAGAGGTTCTTTATCATATTATAAACCAACAGGAAAAATTACTTTTATAGTTTATGATGTGAGAGTTGATGGAGTTGGTGAACTTGCTCTTTTATATGATAAAAGATATAAGGAGTTGCAAGAGCAAGGTTGATTTCTAGATGAATTTAAAAAACCAATTACTAAATTTCCAAACAATATAGGAATTGTAACAGCTGCAACAGGAGATGCTATAAAAGATTTAATTACAACAATTAAAAGAAGATATCCTCCTGTAAATATATTTTTATTCCCTTCATTAGTTCAAGGTGATGGAGCAGCAAAAGATATAGCTAAAAAAATAAAACAAGCAAATAACTTTAAAATAAAAATTGATACTTTAATTGTTGGAAGAGGTGGGGGAAGTTACGAAGATCTTTGATCATTTAATGAAATGGAAGTTCTTCAAGCAATTAAAGAAAGTGAAATACCAGTAATTAGTGGTGTTGGTCATGAACCAGATATAACTCTAGCAGATTATGTTTCTGATTTTAGAGCTTCCACACCAACAGCTGCAGGAGAAAAAGCTACTCCTGATACAGAGAGTGTATTGCAAGCTTTATCTACAAAAACAAATGACTTTGCTAAAGTATTAAAAAATAAAATAGAAAAAATTATTATAGAAGTTGATAACTTTTCAGCAAAGTTACAATTAAGTATAAAATCTAAATTTAATCAAATGATAAATAACTTTAAAAATACTTCAATAAATTTTAATTCAATTATTATAAATAAACTAAATTTCATCAATACTAGTTTTGAAAATAATATTTTAATTTGAAAAAAAAGTTTAGCAAATAAATTAGAAAAAAATATTATAGAATTAAAAACTTATGAAGAAAAAATTGAATTACAAAGTCCTTATTTACCTTTATCAAAGGGATATTCAATTTTAAAACAAGAAAATAAAGTTATTAGATCAGTTAAAGATGTATCAAAAAATCAACTTATTAATGCTGTATTAAAAGATGGAACTGTTAATTTTAAATTAGAGGAAGGAAATGAATAATATGAATAAAAAGAATTTTAATGAACTATTAGACGAAATTAAAAATATTTCAAATAAATTAAATGACTCAAATACATCAATGGAAGATTCAATTGAATTATTTAAAAAAGGAACTGATATGATTAAGGAAGCTAAAGAACAACTAACTAATCTTGAAGGTGAAGTTAAAAAAGTTTTAGATAACAATGAAGTAACAAATTTTTAAAAATCTGGTTTAATAACCAGATTTTATTTTTTTGCAATTTTGTTTGCATCTTCGTCAATAATTAAATTGAAATAAGGGTGTAATGTTAGTATTGTAGAGGGAATATCTTCAACAACCGGACCATTTAATAACTGATCAATAATTTCTGCTTTATTTTCTCCATTAGCAATCATAATAATATTTTTTGTTGCCATTATTTCTCTAGGCCCCATAGTTACATATTCGTCATGAAATAAGTTATTATCTAATTTTGGAACGCTGATATTATTTTCCAAATCCTTATTTTTAATTAATCTTGTTTTATCTCCAAATTTTGTAACTCCAGATAAATTTCCACAAAAATGACCATCAATGCCAATACCTAACAAAACTAAATCTAAACCTCCATCAGTTTCCAATTGTTTAATGTGTTCCTTTCAATTTAATATATTCATTTTATGAATATTTCCTTCATCTATTTTTGTCAATGAATAAAATATTCTTTCTAAATCATCAATAGTAATACCCTTTGAAAGATCATTTTTATAAGGAATCTCATCAAAATTGTAAAAGTGAATTCTTTCTAATTCATTAATTTTATCTAAGTTACTTATTAATTTTTTATAAAATAGCAAAGGAGTTTTTCCTCCAGTTAAAGCAACGTTGATTCTTTTTTTATGTTCATCTTTGTTAATAATATCAATAAATAGTTCTAAAGCCTTATTACTCATATCTTCATAATTTTTTGTTGTAATAACTCTCATTTTTTTAAAATCCTTTCTTATAAAAATATTTTAGAATAAGTTATTGTATATTTACTTTCCAAAAAGGAAAGTAAATAATAAAAAACCCAAACAATTTGGGTTTTTATAGACTCAATATTGTAAAATAAGATAGGTGAAAAGAAATGAAATTAATAGACTTAAAAAATTTTAAAGATTTATATCAACTGAAAGATAATGAAAATTTAAAACAACTAGCACAAGAAATTAGATTTTTTTTAAATGACTTTGTAAAAAAAAATAAAGGTCATATTGGAAGTAATCTTGGAGTTGTTGAATTAACATTATCAATTTTAGTCTATTATAATCTAGATAATTCAATTGTCTTATTTGATACAGGTCATCAATCTCATGTTTATAAACTTTTAATTCATGGAATTAAAAAATTTAATACATTAAAAAAGTTTAAAGGTTTAAGTAATTTTCAAGAAATTCAAGAATCAGAACATGATTGAATTAGTACAGGACATAGTTCAACTTCAATTGCCTATCAATTTGGTTATGCATTGGCTAGTAATAAGGAAAACATTATTTCAATTATAGGAGATGCTGCTTTTTTAGGTTCATATACATTACCAGGTTTAATTAATTTACAAAATACAAATAAAAAAACAATTACAATATTAAATGATAATAATCAAGCAATTGGAGAAAATTCAATAAAGATAAAAGATATGAAAATGTATATTGAATCTTTGGGTCTAAAATACATTAAATGTAATGATGGAAATAATTTTGACCAATTATTTAGTGCCTTTGATCAAGCAAAAAAAGAAACTAAACATGTTTTTATTCATTGTATTACTAAAAAAGCCTTGGGATATAGTGGTGAAGAAATTTTATTTGAAAATCATTCTCTAGAAGCGATAATTCCAAATAATTATTCTAAGCTAGTATCTAGTGAATTAGAAAAATACTTTACAAAAAATGATTATTTAGTTTGTCCAGCAATGATAAGTTCTTCAAATTTTAATAATCTAAAAAATAAATTCAATCAAAATGTAATTGATGTAGGAATCAATGAAGAATTTAGTGTTCTAACAGCTTGTGCAATTGCAAATACAAGTAAAAAAACATTTATATCAATTTATTCAACGTTTTTTCAAAGGATTTTTGATCAATTAGTTCACGATGTTTTTAGAAATAATCTTGCAATTACTTTTTTAATTGATAGGGGAGGTTTAAGTTATGGTGGGGGAGTTAGTCATCATGGAATTTATGATTTATCTCTTATTAATAACTTTAATCAAGCAATAGTTTGTCAACCATATAGCATAAATGATTTGAAACAGATGGTTAAACAAGCTTATATAACAAACAATAAGCAGTTTTTTTTGAGATATGAAAATCTAGAAGCAATTGAAGATGGTTCAAATTCCCAATTTGAAATAGGTGAATGAGAAGAGTTAATTTTTAATAAAACAAATTCCACTACTTTAATTAGTTATGGAAATGTACTTAATGAATTTAAAGAATATATAGAAAAAAATAAATTAAATATTAATTTAATAAATGCTCGATATATTAATCCAATTGATACAAAGTTAATAAATAAACATTTAAATAATAAAATTTATGTTTATGAACAAGTTATTAATAAAAATAATTTATTTACAAATATTAAAAATAAATATAATAATTTTAATATTTATAACTTTTCATTTGATAAAATTAATATAAAGCATGGTGAAAAAGAATTATTATTAAAGGATTTAGAAATGGATGTTGAATCCATTATAAAGAAAATATTAGGAGTGTAAGAATATGGAAAATATAATTGATAAAAATTATTTTTTAGACAAAGTTTCAAAAGACAAAGAAATAGTTGATTTACTCCATAAGCAAACTAGTAAAGAAAACATTGAATTTTTTGAGCATTTAAAAGAATTAAGAAGAATTTTACATTTAAAAACACAAACTGATAAGAAAATTTTATTTGAATATGAGAAATTAATAGTTATTCCAACAGGATCAGAAGATACTTTAGTAAAGGAATTAAATAAATTCAATAAAGAAATATATGCTAATTTACCTGAGCATTATATTTTAGAGTTTGAAAAAGATGAAAATATAAAAAATACTAGTAGTAATAACTTAGAAAAAGCATATCAAAAAAATTTAAATCCAATTGTTGAAAAAACAATTCAGGATTTTGGAGATTCAATTTCAAGTGAATCAAATCCAAATGATTTTATAGATAATTTATTAAAAGATGAAACTTATGAGTCTGAAATTATTAAAAATAGTAGAGAGATTTATGTAGATTCAAATGAAGAAAAAAATAAAATGCTTTTAGATATTAGAGACTCTTTAAAAAAAGGAAACTATAATAAATTAAATTTAACAAAACCTTTTTCATTATCAACAACAAAATATATGAAAAAACTTGAAGCTTTAAAAAAAGGTTTTGAAGATACTTATGGTAGTGAATTATTTAAAAAAGTAAGTTTGTGAGTACATAAAGAAAATCAACTGTATGAAAATATTGATAGAAATAAAAAAATAAATAATTTAAAAGCAGAAAAAATTAAATTAAAAAAGAAAAAAAGGATTTAAAAAATTATTTTAAGGAGATTGCTCTATGAAAAAAAGACTTGATCAAATTTTATTAGATTTGCAATTGTCAGAAAACAGAAATAAGGCTAGGGGATTTATAATTGATGGTAAAGTTTTAGTTAATGATGAAAAAATAACTAAACCTGGAACACTATTTGATCAGGAAAAAGTAAAAATTAAAATAACTAAACAAGAAAATGAATTTGTAAGTAGAGCAGGTAATAAACTACAAAAAGCAATTAAATATTGAAATATTAATATTGAGAATAAAGTTTGTCTAGATATTGGTTCTTCAACTGGTGGTTTTACTGATTGTTGTTTACAACATAAGGCAAAATATGTCTATGCAGTTGATGTGGGTACTAATCAATTGGATTGAAAATTAAGAAGTAATGAAAAGGTTAAATCTTTAGAAAAAACAAATTTTAGAAATGTAAATAAAAGTTTTTTTGAAAAAGAAATTAATTTTTTTTGTTGTGATGTTAGTTTTATTTCTGTTGAAAAAATTCTTTTACCTTTAAAAGATATAGTAAATGAAAATGTAACAGGAATTATTTTAATTAAACCTCAATTTGAGTCAGATCGTGAAGATGTTAAAAATGGAAAAATTAATTCAAAAGAAGGACATATTAAAGCAATTAAAAGAGTTATTAACTATTGTAATCAAAATCTTTTTTCTATAATCGATCTTAATTGATCGCCAATACTTGGTAGTAAGAAAAAAAATATTGAATATTTGTGTTATATTAAAAAAATAAATGAGTTGCAAAATAGCTTTAATATAAATTTAATTGAGCAATTGGTAAATGAATGTTGGGAGTTTTTTGAAAATAATGGAGAAGAATAAGAAAGTAATTTTTCTTTTAGATATGGATGCTTTTTTTGCAAGTTGTCATATGGCAAAAGATCCAAGTCTTAGAAATAAAAATGTTGTAGTTGCTTCGCCAAATCGAAGAGCAATTGTAACTACAGCAAGTTATAATGCAAGAAAATTTGGAATAAGAGCAGGTACACCAGTTTTTAAAGCATTGGAAATGTGTAAAGACCTTTACATTGCAAATTCAGATTTTAGTTTATATATTGACTATTCAGAAAAAGTTTTTGATATTATTTATAATAATTTTACAAAAAGTTTTGAAGTTGCTTCAATTGATGAATGTTATATTGATATGACAAAAACGTGAAAAAAATTTGGCACAGTTAAAAATGCAGCTCAGGCAATTATAGATATGATTTATAAAGAAACTGGTTTAACTTGTTCAATTGGAATTAGTACTAATAAATTTTTAGCAAAAACATGTGTTGATTTTAATAAGCCAAAAGGAATTTCCTTTTTATTAGAAGAAGAAATTGAAGAAAAGCTTTGACCAATGAAAGTTGAAAAAATGTTTATGATAGGTCCAGCAACTCAAAAAATTCTTAATCAAAATAATATCTCAACAATAAGAGATTTAGCACTTCATGATTTAAATTTTTTAATTGAAATATTAGGAAAAAGGGGAATGACGCTTTGATATTGAGCTAATGGTAAAGGTAATGACGAAGTAACAAGAGAAGCTAGTGAATTTAAATCAATTGGCAATGAATTAACTTTGAATTTTACAACAACTAATCATGAAGAGATTGAAGAAATAATATATGAGTTAAGTTTAAAAATTGCAGATAGAGCCAAAAAAAGATTTCTACAAGGTAAGACTATTACAATAGTTGTTAAATATTTAGATGATAATACAAGTGAATTTTATAATGATAAGTTAAGAAAAAAGCATATTACAAAACAAGAATCAGTTCAAGAACTTACAAATGATCCAGAAATAATTTATTCTGTTGCAAAGCAATGTTTTTATGAATTATGAACTGGTCAACCAATATTATTGTTAGGAGTTAGAATAAGTAATTTAGCAAATCAAATTGAACAAACAAAACAGTTATCAATTGATGAAATAGATTTATATGAAGGTATTGACTATAGTGAAGTTGAAAAAGTTATTTATAATTTAAATTTAAAATTTGGAAAAGATAAAATTTTTACTGGCGATAAATTACTAAAATATATTGAGAAAAATGTAGTTCAATCTAAGTTTTTAAAAAATGACGATGTTCATATTTCAAATGAGCAAATGATTAATAAATGAAAAAATAAATAGGGGGTATAAAAATGAAATATCGAATTGATGATTTAATCTTGGAATTACATTCAATCCATAATCAATTAAATAAATTTTTATTTTCCAATACCCTCTTGCAAGTTAAAATAAATATTGAAACTAGTAAAAGAAAAAGTAGACTAACCTTAGGTCACTTTGATACAGCAAAGGATTGATCAGATAATTTGAATCAAATAACTATCTGAACTTTAGCTTTAAATGGAGATTATTTAAACATCATAGGGGTGCTTGTTCATGAAATGGTACATCAATATAATTTTGAAAGAAATATTAAAGATGTTGAAAATAATCAAAGACATAATAAGCATTTTAAAAAAATTTGTGAAGAGGTGGCTATGCTCACTGTTGCTAAAAATTCTAGACGTGGATTTTCATCTACTTCCCCTTCACAAGAACTTGTGAAATTTATTGAAAATGAACTTGATTTTAACAAAGACCTATTCACATCTTTAATGCATAAAGATGCTATTAATTATCATCCAAAAGGTTATAATAAAAGTAATAAGTATCTTTGTAAAGGTTGCGATACTATTATAAACAATTCAAGAGAAGTGACACTAAATATTAAATGTATGGACTGCAATATAATGTTTGAAATATTATAAAAAAGTGCATATTGTAATATGCACTTTTTTATAAAAACACAATATTTGCCTTTACTTGGTACCTAATAATGTTAAAATTGAATTATATCTTTACTTTGAAAAATAGATTATACGGAGGTTTTTATGTCAGGAATTGTACCAAAGTTTTGCCCTACTCACTTAAAAATTCATACTTGTGAATTACAGAATGTCTTTAATAAAAACAAAGTTATTCATGAAGGACTTAACGCCAAAATTAGACGAATGCATGGTATTCAAACTGAAGAAGAAATTGCTCAAAGTAATCTAAAACAAAAAGATGCTCCAGGTAGTATCGGTGATATTTTATCAAAAGCAAAAGTTCGAATTGAAGAAGAAAAAGAAAAAATTGCCAAACTTCCTCATAATGAAGAACCTGAGACAAAAGTAGTTAACAATGATGAAATAAATGATAGAATTGCCAATTTAAAAGCAAAAATGGCTGAAAATAACCAATCACCTTCTAATACTTCATCTGATCTTCAAACAGTTATTGAAAATGCTCAAAACTATCAGAGTAATCACCCAGAAACTCAATATGAAGCTCCTAAAAGAGCAAATCAAGGTAAAACCAATGGTAGAATACTACCAAGAGCAAATCGACCCCATATAACGTCTAAAAGTGCTGATTTAGTAGCAAATAATACTACTAAATCAGCAAAAATCAAGCAAACTTCAATAAAAAAAGATATTGATGAAAGAATGTTTACTCAAGAAGAAACTCAAGAATTAATTCAACTAGCTGTAAAAGAAGCTTTAAAACAAGTTGGATTAATAAAAAATGATAAAATAAAGAAAAAACCAACTACTAAAAAGTTAACCAATAAAACTAAAACTTCCACTGTTGCTAAAAAAGCAACTAATAAAAAAGTGTCTACTAAAACTAAGGAATCAGCAATTGTTAAAAAGCAAAGTAATAAAAAACCTACTGTAACCAAAAAAGTTATTTCAAAAAAGAATAAATAAAATCAAGATGTCAATCTTGATTTTATTTATAATTATTTTCTTTAAAATATCTATTATCCCTCTTCAATTAATTTAATTAAATTATCAATTTCTTTAAAAAATTTACTTTTACTTTGATTATTTTTCAAAATATAATCAAATTTAGTTTTTTTAAGTTTTTTTAGTTGAAAAGCTGTAATAGATTCAATTTCTTCCAATTCCCTATTATCTCGTTTTTTTACAATTTTTACTCTTTGATCATTTTCCATTACTAATAATATTTTTTTATCAAATTTTACATTAATTCCACTTATAACTGCAGCTTCAACAAAAATTAGTTCTGCGTCTTTTTCATAAGCAATAATTTTATTAATTTCTTTTGAAATTAATGGTCAAGCAATTTTCGTAAATTTTTCGTTTAATTTATGATTGTTAAATAAAAATCCTCTTAAAATTGATCTATTAATTTTATTTTCACTTATTGCCTCTGGCATAAATTTTTTAATAAAATTTAAAATTTTAACATCATAAAGAATGTCTTTAGAAACCTTATCTGCTTCTATAACTTTTATTTTGGGATTTTTAATTAAATATTCCAACATAGTTGTTTTACCTGTACCAATAAAACCACTAACTCCTATTATTTTCATTAAAAACACCTCTTTTAATTAATTTTAATTATAAATTATTTTATTAATATAATTGCTAATAATTGATTTTATTGGTGAAATAGCTTTAATTATTTCTATGCAAATATCTCTATAACTATTAAAATCTTTATTATTTTTAGCACTTTCTAATCTATTGATCACATTTGTTTTCTTATTAATATTTTCAAAATTATTTAAAACTTTATTTTTTAAACAAAATCCTATTTTTGGTAGTAATTCTTTTTTTGTAAACGCAATAGCTAAAATCTGTTCAAGTTTAACTTCAGCTTGAAATAAGTCTCATGTTTTTAATGCAAAATAATAATCTTCGATTAACTCTTCTAAATCACTTTTATATCTTGCAAAAAAATTATTATTTGAAGTTAAAATTAAATTTTCAATTAAATTTACTAGTTCAAGATCAACTGCAGTGAAAAAATTTATTTCTTTTTGGATTTCATTTGAAATAGTTAATCAATCGTTATATTGTGAATCTTTAATTATTTTTAATTTTTCAACAACATTTAAATACAATTGTGTATCTGTGTTATCTGCTATTTCTAACATTTTAATTAGTTTTTTATAAAATAAAATGCACTTAGTTTCAACTAATGGATCAAATGTCTTATCTTGTGATAAATCAATTTCATTATAATTTTTTTTAACTTCTTTTATATTTTCATAAGGTTTTGTTTCTAAAGATTGTTGATTTTGTTGAATTTCACTAGTTTTATTTTCTTCAAAATTATTAATTGTATTCATTGATTCAAACTCCCTTTTAGCTTCTCAATTAGTAATATTTTTAGCAATTTCAGCTGTTTTAAAGTCATTAGTTTCTAAATTTTTGCTTATCTCAGAATTTTTTATTTTAATATCATCTTTATAAATTGATTTATCAATTAAATTTTTTTCATTAATTTTAGGTTTCTTAACTTTAACATATTGATCTGCCAATGATGTACCTGTTTGCAGATCAAATGCTTTCAAAACTGCAATATTAATTGTTCACCAACTGCATTCACCAAAAATAGCACCTATAAAGCCTAAAAATAATGCAAGAAATTGAATGATAAAAGGCATCATGAATCACATTATTTTATCAATGATTTTATAAACTTCTTGAGGATTATTAACTCCTTGTAAATTCGAAAATCAACCATAAGAAAATCAATAAATTTGTCCAAATTGCCCTTCTAATTGGTTTACAATTTTGATTGTAATAGCTTCGTCAATTTCTATAAAATTTGAAATACTAAATTGTAATGATACCCCCATAAAAAATGGTGAAGCAGATAATAAAGATAAAAAAGTTGTTAATGTCAATAAAATTAAAAAAACTCAAACAAAAATTATTGTTATTTGATAACTTCGAATTGGTCTAACGATTCTTGAAATTCCATTTTTATTTTTAATTTTATAACCAATATAATAAGTTATTAATCGACTAGTTAAAAATATAATTGCTAATAAACTAAGAGACATTGGTAAATAACAAATTAAAAATATATTTGGATTAACTATTCACGATTTGCCATTATATAAAAACATTGATAATATATTTTGATAATTTTCTTGTAAAATTGCATCATTAATAGTTAGAATATTATTTTTACTTATTATTGGAGATATACTTAATAAAATAGTATAAATTAATATCAAAAAAGAACAAACTATTAAAGCAATAATCATAAATTGCGATTTTTTATTATTTTTTAAAATCTTAAATTTGCCCATAACATAACATCCTTATAAACTATATTAATTATATAATATTTTTAACTTCTTTTTATAGAATGGTTTTAAAAAACTCTATTTTGTTAATAGAGTTTTTTAATATTTAATAAATTGATCAAAATCTGATTTTAAATCTCTATATGTTAAACAATCATTAATTAATTTAACTTGATTTTCAATTAATTCAAAAACTGAAAATTTAAATCTTTGTTCACCAGATAAGTAAATGCCATCTTCTTCAATTTTATGCTCTGGTGATAAACAATAAGGTAGGATTTCTTTATTAATAACACTTTCGTTGAAGTATTTAAATAAAGGTCTATACTCACCTCTTCCAGGTCCTAAATTAACCAAACCAATTGCTACTTTTGGATCTATTACAAAAATACTTAAAATATTAATTTTTGTTCTATCATCAATAAAGTTTGCAATAGTTTTATTTGTTAATAAAAATGTCTCTCTATCTAAATCAGATATTCTAAAAAATTTAAAGAAAGTATTATTAACAATATTGTGGAAGTATATATCTAAAAATTTGTAGTTTTGAGTTACTAAAATATCATAAGGAATAATTATTCTTTTTTGATATTCTTGTAAATCAAAATTTATTGAAGAGTCTTCAACATATTCATATAGACTTTCAAAAGTTCTTTTACTAAAAATATAATCATACATTTCAAAAAGAACATAGCTAATTACATCTAAAATTATTAATCGATATTCTTTTTGAATATCTTTATTTAAAACATCAAAAATTCTATATTTTTTATTAGAATTTGAAAATGAATATTTATACTCACCATTTATTATAGTTATCAAAAAATAGAAATATTTTAAGAAAAGAACCTCTTTACCTGTAACTTCAATATTATCTTTATTTTTTTTAATTCTTTTATCAATAATTGCTTTAGCTACTTTTGATATTTGATTAAATTGTTTTAAAATTTTTTTAACATCATAATTTTCATAATCACTAAATAATACTTCAATAAAAGGAACATTATCCATCTTAATTTCTTCAACTTTATCACTTACAAAATCAATGTATTTAAAACAAAATGACCCATCTTCTTTTTGGGTTAGCCAATTATTTAAAAAATCAGTTGGTAAAATTAAGTTTCTTTTTATTTTTTTCATATTAGCTCCTTCTTTATTCATTTTCTATTAGTCATAATTGTTTTGTTGGTGAAATTGGTGTTGCTGTAATGATAGTTTTTTGAATTTTATCAACAACAAAGTAAACTTCACTTTTTAATGTTTTTATATAGATATGTTTACTAGTTTCAAAACTATAAATTGATTTTGCAATCATTTTTAAAATTTTATCTTTTAATTTAAATTCCTCTTCATCTTTAAGTCTAAGCCTTTGTCTTATTCTTTGAATAGAATGAGTTGAAAAACCATATTCATGCTTATAATAATAACTCATAAAGTACCTCACCTTTATGATTATAAAGTTTTTTTATATTACATTAAAGTAAAAATAAAAAAAGGTTATATAAAAAATGTAAATTACATATATCTTATTAAGAATTTTATTTTTTTACAAAAAATAAACATGAAATATAAATTATATATTAAACTAACTAGTTCAACAGATTTTATATCATTTTCTTACTCTTTTAGGAAGCAAAGCTGAATATTCATTGACTTCTTTGCCTATCCTAAACTGTACCTTGAAAGATAGTCTAGTTTTTTGTATTAAATTATTTATCTATTAAGTCATATTAAAAACCCATACTAAAATATGACCAAATTTCAGATTTCTTAATTATTTGTCTACTATATCAGCTACCAGGTCAACCATAATTAACGACATATTCATTTCTAGAATCATTATAACCATATATAACTATTGAGAATGCTCTTCTTCTTTAACAAAAAATGACAATAAGACACGTCTGTCATATTTTTTAATTCAATTTTCGGTTTTGAATTATGGAATCAACTAACTGAATAATCATAATTTTTTTTGAATTGGCACCTAATCATGTCTTCATTATTTTTTTAATACCTTTTCCTTCTCGAATGTTATAACATCTTCCACCATATTTATCTGATACTTTTTTATACATTAAATAAGAAATTGTATTTTTATTGCCGCTACCACTTTCATTATGAAATATACTTCTAGAATCTAATTCTGATTTATATATAAATCAGAATTAGAATATAAATTATATTTTTAAAAAACTGGAGAATAATTTATTAACATATTAAGAGCAATATATTCACACAACCCTGTTCATCATGATGAATCATAATTAGAAAGAACTCTACATGTCAAACTTGATTTGATGATATTTTTTCTATTCATTTTCAATTAGTAACTAAGTGTGAGAATTCTGCAATTTCTTTTAATAACCTTATTTTGACTATTTGAATAAAGGTTAATTTTGCTTTTTTCTATTTTTTTATAATTATATGTAAATTGCACTTCTCCTGTAAGAGTTGGTTGGTTATGTCCATCAATAACTCTAATAGTGCAAGAATCATTTGTTGGTTCATTAACGAAAATTAGATGATTCAATGGTACTGATCATCGTCAATCTATAACATTTTTATGTGCCCTTTCGATCGCATAATATATAGTTTCAATACTTGGAGTATCTTTAACTCCTGATATTAAACCTAAATCAAATATTTCAAATTCATCTTTAAAAGTATGATCAATGATTGGCCTTGTATCAAAACATGAAACAACAGTTGATGATGAAGAAATAACTAAAGAAATCCCTCCTAATAGACTTAATAATTTTTTCATTTTTTACCCATTTTCTATAATATTTACTAAAAATATTTTATCATTTCAAAAATATTTTTAGTAAATATTACTTTGAATTTTATAAAGTTTTAATAATTTAATATATGTCATATTAAATTAATTTAAAGCAACAATAATTATTAACAAAAAAACAAAAAAAAAGTACTTAAAAAGTACTTTTCAAATTAAAATTAACTTTCTACTATCTTACATTTTATACAACTTAAAAAATCCTCATATAAAATTAGATAATAATTTTTCTTTTTTATTAAGCTTTTCTTGTTTTTTTATTTTTGTCACTTTTACTATTTTTTTTAAAAATTGCTTTAAAACTATCTTTTGAAATTCTACCTTTTGTTTGAATTTCTACCAATATTCTAAATAAAATTATATGACATATAACTCCAATAATTATTGCAATTAAATATCAAAGTATTCCAATAAAGTTTCCACTTTTATCTGTAACACCTGCAAATATTGCAATAATTGGACCACCTCAAGCTCCAACATGACCTTGAACCATAAATGCTCCTGCTATCATCCCAGCAATTCCTGAACAAATTATATTTGGGATAATTATTGCTCATTTATATTTAATTGCAAATGGAATTGCACTTTCACTTACGCCCATTACTCCTAATACTGTTGCATTTATTCCTAATTCTTTATCATCTTTAAAAGTTGATCTAAAAATCATTGTTGAAATTCCTGCTCCAAGTGGAGCTACTGCAAAAGCAGCAGCAGCACATCCCATTGCTAAACCACCATCAACTGGTATCATAGCTGTTGCTCCAAAGGAAGCAATTTTATTAATTGGACCACCCATATCAACTCCAGATAAAAGACCAAGAACTAATCCCACTAATATCATACCTACTCCTGCATTTTCTAAAGCAAGAATTCCTGTATATAAATAACCAATAGCAATTCCAATTAATGGTCCAAATGTAAACATTCAAACTACAGCAAAAATTAATGTTAAAAAAACTGGAATTATAATAATTGGCATAATTGGTTGAATATATTGATGAATTTTTCATTTTGTATTAATTCATTGAACTGTATAACCAACACTTAAACCAAAAATAACTGCTCCGAAAATATTTAATGGTTGCATTACAGAATTTATTGAAACCATATTACCATTTTGTCCTTCTACAAGGATATTTTGAAAATATCCTTGTCATACAAGAGAAGGATTATTTCCAATCATTGTTAATATAAAAGCAGGTGCAATTGCAGCTCGACCCGCAATTGAATTTGCAATGTAAGCTCCTGCTATTGCCATCATAACTGAAAATCCTATATTTGAAAATTCATTTAAATGTCACATAAATTTGACTCATCCAGTTGAATCTGGGGTCAAAGTAACTTTTGCAGCATTTGCAATACCCGCTACGATTGCAGAAGTTAAACCTGCAAAAACAATGAAAGGTATCATATAAGAAATTCCTGCCATTAAGTGTTGAACTAAACTTTGTTTATTTTTATTTTTGACATTAAATGATTTATTTTTATTATCATTTGTAAAAATAGTAGATTCTTTAATAGAATTTTTTAATTCTTCCTCAGCATTTCTTAATGCTTTTTTTGTACTTACATTATAAATTTTTTTTCCAATAAATCTATCTTTATCAACAGAAATGTCAACTGCTAAAAATATAACATCAGCTTCTTTAATATCTTTTTCTGTTAATTGAAATTCATGACCCTTTTGACCCTGAGTTTCAATTTTTACATTTCACCCAAGATTTTCTCCTGCTCGTAATAAAGCTTGTCTTGCCATATATGTATGCGCAACTCCCGTTGCACAAGCAGATACACCAACAACGTTAACACTATTATTATTTGAATTTTTATTTTCTTGTTCCTTTATATCAAATGACTTTAAAATATCAGTTTTAGTTTTTGAATTAATAATTCATGCTTTAAATTCATCAATTAATAGTTTTGTTGAAATTTCACTCAATATTGCTAAATAATTTTCATTTTCATTTTCTAAAACCATTAATGCAAATATATACTTTGTTGGTTTTCCATCCAATGAGTTTCATTCAACATCATTTTTTAATTTTACAAAAATACAAGAAGATCTATTTATTTCTTTTATTCTTGCATGTGGAATAGCAAATCCATTTTCAAATCCTGTTGTACTTTCAGACTCACGTTTTTTAAAACCATTAATTAATGATTCCTTATTTGAAACAATCCCTAATTCAAATGCTTTAGATGAAATAAAGTTAAAAACTTCTTCTTGTGTATTTAACTCTACATCTAAAAATATTTGTTCTTTGTTAAAAATATTTTTTTCCATATCTTTTCTTTCTATGGTTATAAAAACTTATAACCATATATATGTTATAAAAAAAAAAAAAAAAAACCAATATTTTTTTCCAAAATATAATAGTTTTTTAGAAAAAAATCTTAGTAATTTTATAACTTTAATAATTATTTTTTATTAAGAAACTCTTAATTTCTCTTCCAGACCTATATTTAATATCCAAATTTTTACTAATTAATCTATGACAAGGAATTAGCAATAAAATTGGATTTTTTCCCATACACGAAGCTATAAAACGTGTATGATCTGATTTCTTAATATCTTTTGCAAAATCAGAATATGTTTTATATTGTCCATAATCTAATTTACAAAGTTCTTTTAATATCTCTATTTGTTTTTGCGTTAAATTTGGTAAAAATAAATCTTGAAAATCTAATTCTATTTTTTCTTTATTTTCAAACTTTCTTAAAAAATTAATATATTTAATAAACTCATCATCTTTTATTACATTTCTTATTGTATATTTATTATAAAAATCATGAATATTATCTTGTTCAAAACCAATGTAACTTAATTTATCGTTAATAATACCAATTTTAACAATTTTATTTTCAAACATTGTAATCTTAAAAATTTTTAAAATATTTTCAACCATTCATATCACCCATTTAAATTATATTAAAAAAACTCAACATCTGTTGAGTTTGTCAATATATTTTAAATATTAATTATATTTTTATTTATAAATAAATGATTAAGCATCTTGATCTTTTTCATCATTTTTATTCTTATTATTATGTTTATTTTTTCCATTCTGAAGTTCAGCTAAAAAGTCATCAATATCTTTCTTATCTTCATAGATACTTTGATCCATTTCGTATTTTCTACCCTGCATTGCTTCTGCAATCATTGTTTGATATTCATGATTTGCTTTTGAAATTTTATCTCTATCTAATTTTGGATTTAAACATAGAGTTAAAATAATTGTTCCAGCTGTCATTAAAAGTGAAACAAAGAATAATCAGAATAATACTTTAGCTCCTGTCATATTAAATGAACTATTTATTTCACTTAATAATTCTTTAATACCACTTTGATTTAAATTATATCAGTCACTAAAGTTAGCCTTTTCCCCCTGTTGTTTCGCTACATTAAATAACGAACCGCTTAACTGAGAAAGTGGTACATCAGAACCAAAAATATATGAAAATCCTTTAATAAAACTAAAAGCCATCATAATCAAAAACATTGATGGAATAACTAGTGTCATTCCAGGAATAATAAATTTTTGTCTATAAGTTTTAGGCGGCTGTACAATAGTATAAATAGTTCATGAAATAATTAATGCCATAATAATAATATAGGCAATACCCATACCACCAGCTTGCATTCCTAATGAATTTGCAAAAAGTCAACCCATTTTGTCTACTTTTTCACTACTTAAAAATTCTTTCCACTGCTTTTGAAATTCTTGAGAAAATCCAGCAATACTATTAAATTCATTATCAATTAAATAAGGTTTTGCAACTTGAACAAAAATAGATAATACAATAAATAATAATGTAAAAATCCCAATTGAAATTGCTAATGAAAGTTTTAATCATTTAGTATATTTTGGCTTATTATTATACGGATAAAATCTTGGATCTTGTAATGGATGTAAAGGTACAGTTCCCATAAATGGATTACCTTGTGCACTTTGTGCACCAGCCATATTTGAATAATCAGGTATTTCAGTATTGGGTTTTTCCTTTTGTTTATCAACTATTTCTGGTTCAATAACTGTTTTTTCACTACTCTTTAGATATTTCTCTTTCATTTCATTTGAAATTTTTGAATTTTCTTTAACAAATTCTTCTGATAATTCAAAACTTTCATCTGTTAAAGTATCTCTTGCTATTTGCAAGTTATTAAAACAATAAGTTTGTAAGTAAGTAATATCACTTAGTATGTCGTCAATAGTTTTGTTATCTGGTTTTACAAATTTTATTTTTTCTTTAGTAATATTTACCAAAGATTTACCAAAAATAGGTCCTCATTTTTTATCTTTAAAACTACAATTTTCATCTATTTCTAAAATCAATAAATTATTAACTAACTCAATTACTTGCTTTTTATAGTCTAAGTTATTTAATAACTCCACTCTTAGCTTTTCATCTTTTATTAAATTTGCTAATAAAAATATCGAATTTTGATATATCTTGTTAGCTTCCATTTTTTAACCTCTATTCTCATTAAATATTGAACATTTTTAGCAATTCAATCTCTGGAATAATTTTATTGTCAAAAATTCCACCTTTTATATTCTTTTCAAGTAAATATAACAACTTAATTTTATCATTTATTTGTTTAATATTTAGTTTATTTTGTTCTAATAGTTTAGAAATTCGATATGGGTTTGCTCCTAGAGTCGATGCAATTTCTGAATTGCTCATTTTTTCCTCTTTTAATAAAATTATATTTCTTAATGTAACTAAATTACTTGCTAATAAAGCTAGAAAAGAAAAAATATCATTGTTCATTTCCATATAACTAGATCATTGTTTTAAAAAAGTTTTAATATCATTTGAAATAAAACAATTTGCAATTTCAAAACTATCAAAATTATTATATTTTGATGTAATTTCATCTATTAATTTTTTTGTTACTTTTTTTCGCAATGCAATTATTTTATTAATTTCATTTGTAAAAACTTGCATATCATTTGGTAATTTATCAAGAAATATTTCTATTGAATCACTGTCAAATTCTATTTTTGCATTTTCTAATTTTTTAGTTACAATAGCTTTTTTTTGTACTAAATTTGGTTCATCCAATTTTAACATTTTGCATTTTTCATCAGTTAATTTTGCAATCTTTAATTTCTTTGAAAACTTATCTGAATTTAAAGTCATGATTACTTCAACTTCACTATTATTTTTGTTTAAAATTTGCTCTACATATTTAACATCATAATCCTTATGCAATTTAACTTTTGATTCATTTACAAATCAGCAATCATTTATGATAATAATCTTCTTAGTTGAAAAAATAGAATATGTATTAATTTCTTCAATAATTTTTAAAATTGAATCGTCAATAAGTGAATATTCAAAAATTTCATATTCACCATCAGTATTAGCTTTTTGACTTAACTTATCAATTTGCTTTTTAATTAAATAATTATCATTAGAATATACAAAGAACATACTTATCACCTATTAAGTATAATTTACCATTAAAAATTAAGAAAAAATATAATTTATTTTGAATTAAATATTTTTTTACTATATACTCTATTTGTATATAAATATCTTGTTTAGAGGGGTGAATTACGAAAATGGCAAATATTAAATCACAAGAAAAACGTATTTTAACTAATGAAAAATCACGTTTAGCTAACAAAGCATTTAGAAGCTCAGTTAAAACTGCAATTAAAAAAGCTTTAATTGCAAAACAAGAAGATTCTAAAGAAAAAGAAGCTTTAATTAATGAAGCAGTTAGTTTATTAGATAAATCAGTAACAAAAGGAATTTTTAAAGCTAATAAAGCTGCAAGAGAAAAATCAAGATTAATGAAATAATTGATGCAATAATATAAACTTCTTTTAAAAGAAGTTTTTTTGTACTTTAATTACCCTATTACTTTTGACTTTATATTTATAACTATTTTTGGCATTTGTAATGTAAGTTTTGCATTGATATTTTTTTAATGTCTTAATAGTATCTTGGCTAGGAAAATCATATATCTTTGATTTATGTCCAGATATAAAACAATTTCTAGGTTTTATTGTTTTAATAAAAGACTGTGAGCTGCTAGTTTTACTGCCATGATGAGCAACTTGAAGTAAGTCAATTCCTCCATTAATTTTTGTTAAAAAATCTTTATTTTGTAATAATCTTGATTCTCTTTTTTTTGAAATATCACCTGTAAATAATATCTTCTTTCCTTTTACTTCTAATAATGAAACTTGTGAATTATCATTTTCATCCTTATTTTCTAGTTCTATAAAATTACTAATTTTTAAATCTCTAATAGTAAAGATAAATTGATTATCATAATTATAAAAAATGTTTTTAATATTATATATAGCTTTTAAATCATCAATTTGGTCATAGTGATCTTTATGATTATGACTAATAAAAAGAGCATCAATTTTTCTAACTCCATTATAAAGTAAATATTGTTGTAAACTTTTTTTATTGAATCCGTTTCCTTTTCCAGCATCAAATAAAATATTTTTACCTTTATATTGAAATAAAAAACTATTACCATTACCAACATTTAACATTGTGACTGAAGGATTTATTTTAGAAAATTGATTTGCTTGAAAAATATAAAAACAATTAAAAATGAATAAAAAAACTAATTTTTTTTGAATTTTCTTTTTTTCAGTCTTATAAGAAGTTATAACTTTAAATAGTAAAAAATAAGTTATTAAAAATAATATACTAAAATGACCACAAATTGTAAAAATATTAATATATTCAAAACTTTTGCAATAATAGTAAAGAAGCTTATAATCAAAATTCAAAGGATGTTTGGAAAATGGTATTCAAAAAAATAGAGATAAAATAAATGAAAAAATAATAAAAGGCATTAATAAGATTTCAAAAAAGGAACTTAATCAATATATTTTGTAATCGAAATATATTTGAACTGGAATGAATATTGCATTTACAATTAAAAAATTATAGATAATATTGGTTATTGGTTTCTTATCTTTATATTTCTTTATAAATAAAAGTGCAATAATTGTAAGAATAAAACCAATATTAAATATAAAAAGAGGATTTATAAATAAACAAACAATTCAAATAATAGAAAATTTTGTAATTTTTGAAAGTTTGAATTTTCAATTCTCTTCGACTCATTTTATTATTAAAAGTACACATGCCTTTAAAAAAAATAAAGGAAAATTTAATAATGAACAATAATATAAAACTAATAATATTAAGATAATTTTATATTTTTTATAGATTTTGAATTTTTTAAATATCTTTTTATTAAAAAAAGAAGAAATTATATAAATATTAAAACCACTTAAATTAATCAGAAAACCTAAAGAGTAAGAATTCAAAGTAATATAAACTGGATCATTAGTTTTTTGTTGAAAGAGAAATAATTTAGTTAAATGGTTTGATGAAGTAATTAGTTGATATAGATAATATTGTAAAAAATGTCAATTCTTTTTCTCTATAATTGGTTCAAATATCTTATATTTAACATTTCTGTTAAGTAAATATGAATTAAAAGTAAACTCCCAAAAGTTACCTTGAATGCTGACTTTTTCAATGCTTCCCCCAATATTGACAAACTCCCCTACCGCTAATTTTACCTCCCCTACTGGTATATAATAGAGTGTCGTTAGCTGTTTTATCAAAATATAATTTTCTTTAACCTCTACTACTTTATATAGCTTTAAATTAAGTTTTTGATTAAAATCTAACTTATAAAATATTAAGAAAAAAACTATAAATAGAGCAATTATAACAAAAAATGGATATGTCTTTTTAATTCTTCAAATAAGAGAAAGTAAACTAAATAAATAGATAAAAATACAAATATAAATATTTTTTATGTCTTTAGTTAAAGAAATTAAAACAAGATTTAGAAAAACTATAAATAAGTAATTTTTACTAATAGATCAATTTTGGAATTGCTTTAGCATAAAAATCAGTATTAAATTTACTTCCTACATATATTTTTTTAAGCTTTATCATGCAATCATCATAAGAATTTTCAAGACTTAAAAATATTTCAGCGCTCTTTTTAGATACTTTTTCACTAACTCCTCTTGTATAAAAAAAGTCATTATCTAATTTAAAGCGACTTGTCTTAATCACGTTAATTTCATCTTTTGGGTAAAAAACAATTGAATTATTTTTCTGTAAGTTATTATTCTCATCTATTTCAAATAAATTATTTAAATAACTCAAATTACTTGTTTGTAAAAATTCCCTGGAATTACTCAAATTTTCTTCATTTTTAACTTTAACCGGCAAAATATTTTCTTCTTCTAATGTAATATCATATTTAACTTTTAGATAAATATATCTTTGATTATCCACAATAACATTATTAATTTCTGTTTCTTTAATATTTACAATTAATAGAATACTAAATCCAATCATTAATGATAATAATAACAATATAGTTAATTTTATTTTTTTCATAGACACCTCAAATATTTATATCGCTTATAAAAATAAAAAAATTTAATTTAAAAAGGAATCTTTAAATTAAATTTCTTATCTTTATATAAGTTGTTAGAAAATTACTAATTTTATTTAATTATTTTTTTAATGAATATCAAATAACTAAATGCTAATAAAATTAAACTCAATAGTAAGTACATAAATGAACCTGCCACAGGAGAAAATGTTTTACCCACTTTCCTAATATAGTCAAAACTTTTTATATTTTCTCACTTGTTTGATTCATTTTCATTATAACCTACTAGTTCATAAGTAGTATCCACTCATTCAGTAGAATAATATAGTGAATTAAAGTACTTATCATAACTTGACTCAAATAGAATTCTAACAAATGTAGTAAATGGATTTAAATAAGCATTTTTTCTTGCAAATTGATTATATTCTTTTGCATATAAATCAAATTCTGGGTCGCTATATGAATCATTAGAATTACCATAAATTGGATTTTTTAAGTGAATATAGCTCATAAGCAAATCTGTATAAATTTTGTTAAATGTTCTTACACCATCTGAAATATTAATTTGATTATTTCATTGATCATTAAATCTTGTTTCTTTAGTATAAGTTCACATTCCACTTCTTAAATAATCATAATAATCAAATGGTCTTTCTAAAATAGAATATCCAGGATTTTTTTCAAAATCATATTTGTCATAAGCATATTTAGATATTTTTTTGATTAGATTTGCAATATCTTTTAACTCACTATTCTTAGTTTTACTATTAATTTTTTCAATTAATTCATATAAACCATTAGAACCTTTATATAAATCTTTGTCAATCACTTCTGCTTTAGAATATTCTCTAAATAAAGTTGAATTATAATTTGTCTTTTCTTCTTTTGGTTGTAACTTTTTTATTTCCTTTAAATCATTAATTAATTTATTTTCTTTAAACTCACTACTAACTTCTAAATTTATTAAACTGCCGTCTTTATAAATTCTCAAATTATCACTTTCAGTAATTAGACCATTTATTAATAAAGTTCTAATATAAGTTCTGGAATTAATTTCTTTTCTATAAGAGCTATCATTTAATAAATAATTATATTCTGTTAAATAGAAAAAATTTGATTCAAAATTAAAAATCTTATTTATGTTTGTTAAACTTTCAAGATGTTGTTTTATAAGTGAATCTTCTCCATATTTATTCATTATTTTTTGCATTTCTAAACCAACTAAAAATCTAGTATTATAAAGCTTTAAATAATTACTATTTTCATTCTTATTTCATGTTGTATATGAAGGAAAAATAAATGCTGTAACTGAAGCGTCAATCAATAATGACATTGAACTACATAGGGCAAAGATAGTTCCAATTACCCCTATTAATGCTGAAGAATTTATTGTCACAAAAAGACAAATAATAGAAAATATTAAAAGATCTAGAATAAATAAAATAAAATAACCTGGTAAAACATTACTCAAAGTTTTTATACTATAAAAATTTTGAGTTGTTGGTATAAAAATTGCCAAAATAGATATCATAATTAAAATATAGCTAAAAATTATTAATTTATTTATTAAAAATCTTTCTCAAAAAATTTGTGTTTTACTTAAACCACTTCTTATTTCCAAATTTAAAACACCATTATTTATTTCCTTATTATAAAATCTGACATTAAAATGAATTTCAAAGTATGAAATATAAATTAAAATCATAGTAAATGGCATTCAAGCTAGTAAGGTTGAATTAATATCAAAATTCTTTGGAGGTAGCAAATATAAAAATAGTAGTTCAACAAATATTGTTGATGTAAATAAAATTACACTCATTATAATAAAAATTTTTGATTTAATTAATTCAAAAAATACTCTTTTTGCAATTGCAAAATTTAATGCCACTTTTTTTGTTTTGCTTTCAATTACATTAGTTTTATTTTCAATTTCTATTACTTTATCAAAATTAATATTATTTGTTAATCCTCCGACTTGTTCAATATAAATATCTCTTATATTTTCTTTCTTATTGTCAAAAGTTTGATTATAAACAATTTCTCCCTTATTATCTACTTTCTTTAAAATAACTATTCGATTGATTAAACTACTTAATTCATCAATATTGTGAGAAGTTATAACAATCGTTTTTTTAAATTTAGTAGCTAAATTTGAAAGTATCTTTAGAAATTCTAATCTTGACTTTATATCCAAATTTGCTGTGGGTTCATCCAAAATAATAATTTCTGGATCAGTTATTAATATTGAAAGTAATAGAGCTCTTTTTTGCATTCCTGCTGAAAGTTCACTGAATTTATTATTTTGATATTCTTCTAAATTTAATGCTTTTACATATGCACTTAAATTTTCAAGAACATCTTTTTTTGAAATATTCTTTAGATTAGCAGTATACATTGCAAAATCAATTATTTTAAAATCTTTGGGATAATTATTTTGATCAGGGAAAAAAGCCATTTTTGTAAAAGCTTTTGTCTTTTGAATTTCATTATCTTCAAATAATATTTCCCCTCCATTTTTAATATATTCATTAAAGATTAATTTAATAATTGTTGTCTTACCAGATCCATTATCACCTAGAAAACCAACAATGTCACCTTTCTTTAAAGTAAAACTTACATTGTTAACTCCAGACTTGTTTTTAAATACCTTTGATAAATTTTTAACTTCAAAAAAATTATTACTCATAAGTAGTCCCTCCTATTAATTAAATGTTTGATAGTTTAATAATTAATATTTTTCAAATAATAACTTTTTTCTTCTCTTTTTCACTTTCTTTCACAATTATTATAGTACACACAACTCTCTTATTAGTATTAAAAAATAACTTTGAAAATGTTAAAATTTTAGTAATAATAAGGAGATGAATATGTTTGAGTTTACTTTAGTTGATATTATTTCATTAATTACTGGAATAATAAGTTTAATACTAGCCACTTTTATATCAATATGAATTTATAAAAAAGATGATTTTAAAGACTTTTATCGAGAATTTAAAGAAAAGTATTTTTTTACTTTCAATAAAAATTTTCTTAAAGAAATTAATAGTTATTTAAATATTAGTGAAAAAAATAACGATGAAATCGATTCAATTGAAAATCATTTAAATAAAATACTATATTTTTTAAGTTTTTTAATTGAAAATAAAAAAACTATTAAATCAATATATAACAAGTATAAAAAACATATCAAAAGTCACTTGAAGAAAATGAAAATCAATTCCAGTTCTTCTAAAGCAAATAAGTCAAGTAAGCAAATTAGTTTGAATAAAATACCTGATACTGAAATGGAGTTTTTAGCAAATTTTAAAGATAAAAAGATAAATGAAATTTTCAATAACTATAATAAAATTTATAATAATTTATTTAGCGTTTTTATTGATAAAACAATAAAAAAAGAAAAAATTGAGGAAACTATGGAAGCTTTAAGTTTTTTATCTAAAGCAGAACCTGATATAATTTTAACTATTTTATGAATCTTTAAATTATCAAAAGCAGTTAGTGATTAAAAAAAGAAAAAGCTTAAGCTTTTTCTTTTTTTAATTCATTTAATTTATCAACTAATAATTCATGTTGTTTTTTATAATTAATATATTTTTCTTTTTCAGCTAAAACTTTTTCTGCAGCAGCACGTTTTAAAAAGTTTTCATTTGCAAGCATTTTTTCACTTCTATCGATTTCTAATAAAAGTTCATTTATTTTATCTTGAGTTTCTTGAATTGCTTTATCCTTATCAAAGAAATCCTTATTAGAAATATCTAAAAAATAATCTTTAATAGCAATTGAAGTTAAATCCTTATCATCAATTATACTAATATCTAATTTACAATTAACTAATTTTTCAACAAAGATATTAATATAACTAATTCCTTTTTCAATTATTGATTTAAATTTGGATTTTTTAAGATTAAAATGAATATTTAAAGAAATTGCATTTTTTATATTTTGATTTGCTCTAAACTCTCTTAAGTTATTTACTATTTCAAAAATATGATCCACTGTTAAGATTTTAAATTGATATTTCTTATCTAATCATCTTTCTTTTAAAATTGAAGATTGTAAGTCAAAAGATTGATAAATTTCTTCACTAACAAAAGGCATAAATGGATGTAACATAATTAAAATATTCTTTAAAACATAACCTAAAGTTGATTGACTAAATTGTTTTTCTTGTTTATTTAATAAACTATTCTCTCCTACCTGAGCTTTTGAAAGTTCAATATATCATGAGCAATAGTCATCTCAAATAAAATTATAAAGTAGTTTTCCTGCAACTGTGAACTCATATTTTTCAATTGCTTCTTTAACCATTTTTTTTGTTTCACTTAAACGATTTAAAATTCAAAAATCTATTTGATTATTAACTTCATTAGCTTTTACCAATAATTTTTCAAATTCTAGATTAGTAGGAATTTTTTTAAGATTTAACATTACATATCTAGAGGCATTTCATATTTTATTAATAAAATTTCAAGTACTAGTTAATTTTTCTTCACTATATCTTAAATCTTGACCAGGACTTGAATTTGTTAATAAAAAATATCTTAATGAGTCTGCTCCATACTTTTCAATAACATCCATTGGATCAACACCATTACCAAGAGATTTTGACATTTTTCTTCCTTGTTCATCACGAATTAAACCATGAATTAAAACATCTTTAAATGGTTTTGAAGATGTAAATTCTAAACTTTGAAATACCATTCTAGCTACTCAAAAGAAAATAATATCATAACCAGTTACCATTGTTGATACTGGAAAATATCTTTTCATCATTTCTGATTGTTTTTTATTATTTCAATTCATTGTTGCAAACGGTCAAAAAGCACTAGAAAATCATGTATCTAAAACATCTGAATCACGTTCTCAATTTTGTTCATCTTTTGGAGGAGTTATGCCAACATAAACTTCTTTTGTATCTTTGTGATATCAAGCAGGAATTTGATGACCTCATCATAATTGACGTGAAATTGTTCAATCGTGACTATTTTCCATTCATTTATTTAATGTATCATTAAATCGATTTGGATAAAAATTAATAGCTTCTTTTGATTTTTGTAAATCTAAAACTTGTTTTGCTAATGGTTTCATTTTTACAAATCATTGATCTGAAATAAATGGTTCAACAATAGCATTGCTTCTTTCTGAATAACCAACTTGATGAACTATTTCTTCTTTTTTAATAAAAGTTCCCTCTTTAGTTAATTTTGCAATTAATTGCTTTCTTGCTTCAAAACGATCTAATCCTTGAAATTCTTGTGCTAAATCATTCATAGTTGCATCATCATTCATTACAACTATTTGTTCTAAATTATGTTTTAACCCTATTTCAAAGTCATTAGGGTCGTGAGCGGGCGTACATTTCATTACCCCTGTTCCAAATTCAATTTCGACATATTCGTCTGTTATAACAGGTATTAGAGCCTTATTTGATGGGTTTATAACAGTTTTACCAATATATTTGCTATATCTTTTATCCTTTGGATTGACAACTAAACAAACATCTCCAAACATTGTTTCTGGTCGAGTTGTAGCTACTTGTAAAAAATCTTTTTGATTATCACTTAAAATATATTTAAAGTGATACATTGCACCCTTAGTTTCTTTATAAATAACTTCAATATTTGAAAGTGCAGTTTTTTGCTTAGGATCTCAATTAATTATTCTTTTTCCTTTATAAATTAATTTATCTTCATACATTTTTACAAAGACATAATTCACAATTTGATTTAACTCATCTGAATATGTAAATTTTTCTTTTGAATAATCTAAACTTAAACCTAATTTTGCCCATTGGCTTCTAATAGTTGCAGCATACTCTTCTTTTCATTCTCATACTTTTGCAATGAATTTATCTCGTCCTAAATCATATTTTGAAATTCCTTGTTCTCTTAAGCGTTCTTCGACTTTTGCTTGAGTTGCAATTCCAGCATGATCCATACCAGGAATTCATACAGTATCAAAACCATTTAATTTTTTAAATCTAATTAATAAATCTTGCAAGGAACCATCTCATGCATGACCTAAATGCAATTTACCTGTGACATTTGGAGGTGGAATTACTATTGAATAAGCTGGTTTTTTACTATTAAATTCAGCTTCAAAAATTTTTTCCTTAAGTCATTTAGAATATTTATTTTTTTCAACATCCTTATGATTATATTTCTTATCTAATTCTTTCATATTTTGCTCCTTTAAAAATAAAAAAACCTATTTTTTAATAATTAATTACTAAAAAATAGGAACGAGTTATTCAAAATAACACGCGGTACCATCCTAATTGGTTGCTATAACAACCCACTCATATATCAAATTTTTTAAACTTATACAACCTTCAATAATAGTAAATTCTAGTTCACACCATCCACTAGATCTCTGAAAATTACTTTTTATTTACTCCTTATAAGTACTTACTTTTTAATTATATCAAATCAAATAAAAAAAATAGCATAAAATGCTATTCAATCACAAAAAATTCCGACACTAATTGTGATTTATTATTTAAATTATTTACATTCATTCTTTTTATTTCATATCGTATTGAATATCTTCACTTGTTTTAACTAAGTATTTAAATAGCTAAAACTGAAAATTCTGGCTTCTTAATCGATTTTTTAATAGTTTTTAATAACTTAGTTTCTTTATACTCTAACAAATTGTATAAATTTAAAATTCTTTCATATTGGATAGCCTTTTCTTTTAATTCTAATTCAATAATTATTTCAGTTAAATTATCATTATAACTTTCAAGCTCTTCATGTTTTAAAGTTTTTGCAATTTTATTAAAAGTTTTATTGATACTTTTTAATATTTTATTCATTGAAATTCTATATGCAATATAAACAAATGTTAATGCAAATAATGAAAAAATTGATCCAATAAAAATCAGTGACAATCCAAATGATATTTCCTTATTAACATTTATAATTAAATTTACTAACGAAAACATTATTCCCTTTGAAACAGTAGCTGGAAGTTCAACTAATTCAATATTTTCAATTGGATTTGGTAAATAAGCAGGAATATTATTGATATTTGTTTCTAAATTTAATCCTTGTGTAACTGTAAAAATAACTAATGGTGAAACCAATATAAATATTTTTAAAAAAGCTAAAATATTCTTTTTAATTAATATTTTTTTAAAAGATATGGCTGAAATGTTTTGAAAGTCAATTGTTGACATAAATTCATCATAATCACTAAAAAATTTTCACAATATTGAAATAATTGAAATTGTTCCTAAAATTAATTTAATTCCAATTAACATTTTTGAATTAACATAATTAAATCTTAAATTATCAACTGATGGAATAAGCAAAAAAATGGCAAATAAAGAAATGATTGCTGAATATACAATTATATTATTTAAATCAATATTTTTTCTAATATTCTTTATTTTCATTAATTTGTACTCCTTTAATATTATTATAGGGTTTTTTAATTAATAAATCAAATAATTGAATGTATTCTTTTAAATGTTTAAAAAATCTAAGAATATATGGTCATAAACCCTTTCAATTCAAAATAAATTTTTTGCTTTTTTTCTTGAGAATTCAAGCATTGAACTTTCTTCAAGTAATTCATAATAATTTGATCAAATTTTTGTGTAATTATCAAGAATTTTGTCGTTTATTTTCTTAATTTCTAAAATCTCATTATTTGTTAAATCCTTGTTATTGCTAAAAATAAATAATCCATTTTTTGAAACTAAATCATTTTTTTTGAAAACTACATTTAGATAGTTTTCTGAAAATTTTGCATCTTTAAATAAAGATTCATTTGAAAAATATTGAGTTTTAATTAGATTTTTATAATTTGACTCAACTTCTTTGTTAGATTGAGTTAATTTTTGAAATGAGTTTAAAAATGATGGAAGTAACATAACATTTAACATTGACTCTAAGATTGCTGTTAAAAGCGGCTTGTCACTTAAAATAGAACTTAATTCATAATTTATAAATATTACTGTTATAAAATTTGAAAAAATAATATAAATTCAAAATCAAATTGGTGTAAATTCAAGACTTCTTTGAGCTTTAAACTTATGATTTTCTAATTTCAAATTATAATCAAATATACAAATTAATTGAAAAAATTTAGACTTTGAAAATCAGTTGATATAAGTGAATTTTAACAATAAATAGATACTTCCCCCAACAATTAAATATGATACTATATCATTTGATTCTTTAATAAATAAATTTGTAATAAATAAAACTAAAGTTATTGAAAAGATAGTTTGATCAAAAATGAAAGCAAATAAACTCATTAAATTAGTTTTAAAAAACTTTCTAATTATTTTGTTATGCTTTTTAAGCAAATTAATACTATTTTTCTGATTCCTCATTAGTAATTTCCCCTTTATAATTATTAATTTTTGAAGCGATAAATAGATAAAGACTACCTAGACCGATTATTATTGAAATTATAGCAATTATAGCAATGAACATCCAAACAATTCCACTTAATCCAGAAACTTGATTATTGTGAATCTCTAAGAAAAAGTATGGATATGCTCCTTTTTTACTTGCTAATAAAGCATTTGAACCAACACTTCTATAAATTAATTCTCCTCTAATCAAAGAAAAAATTAGATAGATTATTGGATAAATACACATTACTAAAAAATCCTTTTTGATAAATTCTTTAAAACTAAAATTCAATTCTTGTTTCATTAAAAATAAATAATAAGCAATTGTAGCTATTGGCACAACTGTATGTAAAACCATTTGATCAATTCATCAAATTGGTGTTAAAACTAAATCATTTTCTGTTAATAATACTTGAGGAAGTAACATTCCATTAAAAATTAACCCTGTAATTGTGATGTAAGTAACTACGCATAGAGTAATAGTTCTTGATAAGAATTTCACTTGACCTTCTCTATTATGATTAAAAAAGGATACAAGAAATCAAATTGCTACTAAAATATTTGATTGAATTGTAAAAAAACTAAAATAGTTAATAATATAGCCTTGATAATCATAGCCAACAAATTCTCCAGGTTTATTATTATTTATATCTTTAATATAAATAGCCCATTTTTTAAATTCTTCACCATCTATTTTATATACACTATCACCAATATTGATCATTCCTCTTATAAAACCTTGTAAAAGAAAACCTATAATTAATAAAGATATAGATAATTTATATCAAAGTTTTCAATCCTTTAAATTTTTTTTAGTTATAAACATTTTTTTCACCTTTTCAATATACAAAAAAATTATAGACTATTTAACAGTATAATTCACTATTTTGTATCTTTTTTAGTTATAAACATTTTTCAAAGTTAGTTATTAAATTCCAATTTTATTAAAAAAATAAAAAATATACATTAATGTATATTTTTTATTTTTTTAATTTTGTTATAAATTTTTTAATATCTTCAGTTGTTAAAAATTCATCACTATCAGATATGTTTCTATCTTCTTTTTTTAATAATCTTTCTTCTTTTACAAGAGCCTTTTTGTTTACTGATTCTGGAGCAATACGTTTTTTAACAACAGTAGCTGACTTTGATTTTACAGTAGCTTTTTGTTTATTATTTTTTTTCATTTTTTCCAAAACTTTTAACCTCTCTAAATTTTCTCTTATTTCCAACTCTTTTAATTTTTTCTCTTCTTCAGTTAATTTTTTATCTTCTTCAATAATTTTTACTGTCTCTTCAGCTGGTGTTGATTGTTGAATCGGTTCTGGTGTTACATTTAATGAATTATTATAATTTATATTACTTCCACAAAATTCACACCCAAAAGTCTGATTATTATCATGATGATTGCAATTATGATTAATTTGAGGATTTACTATAAAATTACTTTCACTTTGTTGCAATGTATTATGCAATAAATTATTGTGTTCTTGAGTCATATCTTCTCCATAATTAAAAACTATTTCACCATAGTTCACTAATGGCATATTGTTGGGTTTTAACTTATTCATTCCTAATATTGATGGAGTGAATTCAGAAGTTCCAAATTCTGTTGTAAAATTGCTTCTTACTCCAAAATTTGGATTTGAAATACCATTAGAATTACTACTCATTAAATTTAAATTATTGCAAAAAACTTGTGCTTCATCATAATTTAAAAAGCGATTAACTTCTGTCATATCTGGACTGACAACAAAAAAAACTCCGTCTTTTACTAAAATATAGTACATAATAATTCCTCCAAAAAAATTAAAATTTAATTATTTATAATATTAATATTATACACTAAAAAAACCAATTTTTAAATCCATTCTTACGAATTAAATCAAGCAAAAAAATGTGGTTATTAATTAAATAGTATCATAATATACAATTATTTTTTTAAACTTTTTATTAAAAAATATTAATGTTAATCTTCTTGATAAGCTAATGAAAGATCAATATGGCAGTATCCAAAGGGATTTTTTTCTAAATAACTTTGATGGTACTCTTCTGCATCAAAAAAATTTTTTACTTTTTGATTTTCTACAACTATTTTTTGACTACTATCCTTTTGCTTTTTTTCTAAAAAATTTTGAACTATTTTAAAATCTTCTTCCTCTTCTCAATAGATTCCAACTCTATATTGAGTTCCAATATCATTTCCCTGCTTATTTAATGAATAAGGATTGATGATTTTAAAATATTTTTCTAATATCTTTTCTAAGGAAATTAACTTATCGTTGTATTCTAATCAAATTGCCTCAGCATGATTTGTTTTTCCAGAACAAACTTGTTCATAAGTTGGATTTTCAACATCGCCTTGACAATAACCAACTTTAGTATTTGTTACACCATCAATTAAATCAAAATAAGCTTGAACTCCTCAAAAGCAACCACCAGCTAAATATATTGATTTCATTTTTTTCATCTCCTTTTAAAAATAAATTTAAAGTTATTTCATAATTAATAATTATTTTATAACAATATTTAATTAAATTTTATTTTTTTAAATTGTTTTAAAACCTTCTCAATAAGATTTTAAAATAAAATTTGAAAGTCTAAACAAGTATAAATTTCTTTAGTATTTTGTTACTATTATTAACTAAATTAAAAAAAAAAAAAAAAATCATTATTTCTATAGAAATAATGATTTTTAAGAGATTTTAAATTTTTATAAAGGTAGATCCTTTTTAATAAATATTCAATATGAAGCAATATATAACCCTGTTCCAATAACACCCAAGGCAATATATTGACCTAAATATTTTGAGATTTCACTCACATTATTGAATTCAACTGTAAATAAACTATTTAATGAAAAGTATTTTAAAAATTCAACTGATGGGATTTGACTTGCAAAAAATAAAACATAGAATATAATACTAATTCCCCCAGCTGTAGATAAAGAGGCTGCTGATTTATTAAAATAACAACTACATATAAATGCAATTGAACTAATTGCATATAACATTAAAAATAGCCCAAAAAAGTACATTGCAAATAATCCAATATTAATTTCCCCACCTTTCCCAAAAACAGAAATTGTTATTATTGTTGTTAAAAATTGAATAAATATACTGATAAATAAAGAGAAAACAAATGTTCCCCCCTTTGTTAGAATTACACTCTTTCTTGATTGATTGGTTGTTAATAAATTAACCATTGTACCTTTATCTACTTCACTTGCAACAATATTATTTCCACTTGTTAATAAATAAACTAACAATAATGAATATGTAATTCCTGTTGAACTAACAACTAATGCTACAGTAGCTCCTGTTAGCACTTCAGACCAAGTACTTCCTTGAATAATCATTTCATTAACTGAACTATCATTAATCATGACAGCAAAAGCTACAATAATTAAAATAACTGGCAATATCGTTGTAAACAATCATAAACCTAAGGTTTTTCGCATAGTATCTTTAATTAATTCAAATGATATTTTTCTTTCTTTTGTAGAAACATTCACATTGATATTATCCAATGATTCAATTACATCAGTTTCAATTTCATTTTGATAATATTTCATAAAGTATTGCTCCAAATTTAGCGGATGTTCTTTAATAAATTCCAATTTATTTTTACTCATTTTGACAATAAAATCATTTATATTTTTATTCTCAACAACGGCAAATAAAGTATTATTGTTAAAGCTTTTAATAGTTCAATTTTTTGATTCAACATCCTTTTGAGTAACTTTATCTTTAAACTTAATTTCATAAGTTTTTTCATCATTATATTGAATATCTTCAATATTAATAGTTGAAATTATTTTTCCACGTTTAATAATAGATACATAATCACAAGTTCTTTCAATTTCTGAAAAAATATGTGAAGATAAAATAATTGCTTTACCTTCTTCTTTTGATTTTTGTACTAATTTAACAAATTTTTCTTGCATTAAAGGATCTAAACCACTTGTTGGTTCATCCAAAACAATAATATCAGGATTGTGCATTCAAGCTATTACTAAAGCTACTTTTTGTTTCATCCCTTTTGACATTTTTTTAATTTTCATATTTGGATTAAATTCTCAATAATCAATATACTTTCTTACATCATCTCAATTAGTCATATTTCTTAATTTGAAAACTTGTTTTAAGAGATCAATTCCTGTCATTTGAATTGGAAAAGCAATTTCTCCTGGAACATAACCTAAATTTCTTTGAATTTTATTAGCATCTGTTCATGAATCAAATTGAATTAACTCAGTAATTAAACTTTGATCATTTTTTAAATTTGGTTTATTTTCTAAATAAACATTTGAAGTTCCTGAATCAGATTTTATAAACCCCATTAAACTTCTAATTGTTGTTGATTTTCCAGCCCCGTTGGGTCCTAAATAACCAAAAACTTTACCATATTTGACATTAAAGTTAATATCAAAAATTCCATAACCTGATTTAAATTTTTTATTTAAATCTTTTACTACAATTGCATTATTAGACATAAAAGTCCTCCTCTTTTTTAATTTTTACTATATTATTTAAAAACATTAAATAATTAATATGTATCCTCAAAAGCAATTTTAGTGATATAAAATTTATTTTTTAATTGAATTAGATATTTTTGCCATCCAATTTTAATTCTTCATTTAAGAGTAAATTGATTTTTAGTCTCTAAAAATAATTGTCTTATTAGTAAAAATAATTTTCTCAAAAAGAATGAAATACATTCTAAAACTTTCATAAATAGTTTAAAAATTTTTAAAATAATTGAAAGTATCATTTCCCTAATTAGATAAAATTTAAACATTTCTATTTTTATTAAAATATAGAATAAAACAGAACATGAAGTTAATAATTGTATAATGAAAATTTCAAAGCTAAATGAAATATTTAAATTGAATTTATAAGCAATTGAATTTATTAAAAAATGTGTATTAACAAAAATTAAAAATATTTCTTTTAATGTTATTTTAATAGACTGCTTATTTACTTGTTTAGTTATCAATGAATTATAATTATTTGTATTAATTGATCATAATTTTATTTGAAAAGTAAAAAACAAATAAAAGACAAAAGTTCCTAAAATTAAAATAAAATGTCTACTTGTTATTTGATCGTTAAAAATAGCAAAAATGAAGCAAATAAATAAAAGTAAAATAATTGGATTTAAAACCCATTTTAATTTTGTTCTTATTATTTTCATTAAATTCGCCTTCTTTTGATAATTACTATATCACATTTATCAGTTACTATTAAAAGGATTTAAATATAATAAACCTTTTAAAAAAATTTTATTTCTGTTCTTCTGCTTTTTGTTCTTTTTTTTCAGAAAATTTATCTATTTTATTAGAATAAACAAAATAAAATAAACCTCAATCAAGAAATGATTTTTTTGTTACTTTTTGGATTTCTATCCAGTTTTTATTTGATTTTAGAAAAATTAAACCACAAATAGTTGCGATCAAACTAAATATAGCAATTAAAGACGAAAATACAACTAATCCTAATCATAATCAAGATATTTTTTGACTTAAAGTAATAACTAATAAAGTTATAAAAACTCCTGTAAGCAACATAGAAACTAAAAAAATAAGAGCAGAACATAAGGCTACTTTATAAACACCTTGTTTAATATTTTTAATTCTATTTTCCATGTTTTCTCCTATTTATTAGTACTTTTTATAATTATAAACTATTGCTTAAAATAAATAACAAAATTTTATAACAATATATCATTTATATGGAGAAAAAAATACCATAGTAAAAATAAAATTTTACTATGGTATTTTATATTGTCTTATTGTGTAATTAAATTAATTTCTGAAACAATAAGTTTCTTATTTTTATATTTCATAGCAATATCAAAAATAGTTTCGGTATTGCCATCATTTATTGTATATCTAAAATTATTAACAGATTTAATTTGAGTTTTAACTGTTAATTTTTTAAATAATTCCTCAGCTTCAGTTTTTAAATCATTAATTTCTTGATTACTTTCTTCAATTCATTTTGATAAAATATCACTCATTTTTCCAATTAATTGATCTTCATCATTTAAAATTTTAAATAACTGTTCAAAAACTGAACCGTTTTTTAGTGTTCCATCACTGTTATAACCCAGAATTTCAAACATATTTTCTATGTCATTTAAAGCCTTTTCTAGTGTTGAATCTTTTGCTAAACGAGCTATTAATTCACCCAAATCTGAGAAATTAACAGTTGACTTTGTAATTGAATTAAATTGAGTGTTTAATTCAATTACAAGTTCTTTTAAAGATTTTTTTGCTAGAAAGTTTAACGAACTAGGCTTTGCTTCATTAAATCTTTTAACAGCTTTATTTTGATTTTCTTCATGTTCAAATTTAGAATTTGATTCATTTCCTAAAAGTCCAGATAAATTAATTTCATTCATTGGTTTTGCTAATAAATCTCTAATAGAAAAATTAAAGTTTTCATTTGTATTATTTCATAAATAACCTATTCAGTCATTTTTAAATTTCTTTCCCTCTCCAGATACACTAGTTATTTTTTGCATTAGTTCTTTGACAGGACTAGGTAAAATTCCAGGCATTGATACAAGAGCTCCAATTACAGTACTAAATAAACTACCACCATAACTTGAATTTATTCCACCATTTATAATTGATCTTACCATTGCATTTACATAAACTTTGGAAATAATTATATTAATAGATTCTTGTTTCATTGCTATAACTGCAACTTTTGAAAGTAAGCCCATTAAACCATCATTTACATTTTCTGTAAATTGTTTACCTATTGAAAAATTCTTAGAGTTAGTGGCAAATAAAATACCAATATAGTTTTTAAAAACAACTCCATTTAAATCTTCATTTACCATATAGTTTAATTTTTTTAATAACTCTTTAATATCAAGTGAATTGCTATTAAATATCTGACTTCTTTTTTCTTCAATTTTTTCTAAAGTTAATACAGAAGAGGTCATTTCTTCATAACTGAATTGTTCCATATAAACTACTAATGTTCTTACAAATCTAATAATTTCAGCAATGGAATCAATATTTGCAATTAAATCAAGTTTTAATTCAACACTTCCATTCATTAAATTTGAAATATTTTCAGCCAAACTAGATGTTGCACTATCAATATTTTGTTCAACTTCTGCTTGTGTTTCATAAGATAACTTTGTAACATTACCTTTTACTAATTTTTCAACAGCATTTGATAAACCTATCATGCTTGAGTCCAATGCAGTTTGATAATTCATATTTTCATATATTTTATTACTGAAAGCATTTTCTAAAAGTTTTAAATTTTCTTGATTTAAAACTTTTCCCAATGTCTTAAGTAAATCAGGAGAAATAATTGAACTAATCATTGACGGATTACTTGCAACTACTCCTAATAATTGTTGTAAGGTAGTTGGATCTGACATTAATGATAATACTGTGGGTAATGTATTTTTAATAATATCAACTATTCCTTCATCAGCTGCACTTGGGTCCAATACATAATCTTGATAGACATTATCTGATATTTTTAAATCAGATGCTAATAAATCCTTTGTATTAAAATACTTATCTGCTACTTTATAAAATTTATCATTAGATTCAACACCCTCTGAATCATTAAACTCAGTTAATTTTAAAGTTTTTAAATACTCATTTCTTACATTATTTTCCATCATATATTTTGAACTAAAGTGGGTTTCACCATCTGATAATTCCTTTTGATTTAAATAAAGTGATTTTGCATATTGAGACATTAACTTTGATATAGTATCTTGTCTTTCAGCACTTTCAAAATTATCTTCAACTTCATCTGGTTTTTCTTTTTCTGTTGTGTTTTTATTTCCACATGCTACAACTGCTCCTATTGGAGAAGCCATTAACGTAATGGCTCCTATCAAACTTAATAATTTTTTCATTTTAATATTCATCTCTTTTCTTTTTTACTTTTGATTTCATTTTTTTTCAATTTCATTAAAAATAATTTTTTTAGCAAATTGATGTCCGTTTTTTGTTGGATGGACATAATCTAAGAAAAAGAAATCTTCTTCTTTTCCAACATTTTTTTCTTTAACAGTTGCTTTCAATTCAAAATTTGTTATATCAATTCCACTTAAATCTGATGTGGTTGAATCACAAAGCTCTTCTGTAATATTTTTATTTGCTCCGGAATTTTTAAATTCTTGTGTAATTTCACTAAATCTTGTATAAAGGTCAAAAAATAAAATTGAGTCATTATACATTTTATTGGCAATCTTAATAATTTTTGAAATTTCATAATTGAAATCATCACCAATCATTTTAATTATTTCTTTAGTTGCTTGATTTATTTTATAATATCTTGGTATTAAGGTCATATCTGGTGGTGATAAGAAAACAAGTTTTTTTGCACCATTATTTAATAAAGTATACAAAGCATTTTTGATATTTAATAAAGCATTTTGCATTATTTCTTCTCTTTTATTTGAGTTATTAAGATTATCTAAGATTGCAAACATATCATTTCCACCAATTTCAACTAAAAATAAATCATCATCGTGTATTACTTGTTGTTCTACAAGTGCTTGGGCCTGCTTATAAATTCCTGTATTTCCTAATAATAATGAAGTTGCACCCTTTGTTTCATAAGCAGTTGCTCCCCCAACAGAATAATTTTTTCCTCAAACTTTTTGCTGATTTAATTCAATTTCTGGTTTATGAACTAAATTTGAAGATTTAAATTCTTGTGTTGAAAAAGCAAGTTCTTGATTTATAAGAGCTGCTGTGGTTAAACCATTGCTAAATCCACCAATATATTCTCCTGACATTCTAAGATTAATATTAAATTGGTCTTTAACAATAGTTTGTAAACCACCTTGATCACTTAAAGAATCACCTAGTGTAAAGAAATTTGAAAACCCTTTATGTTTTGTTTTATCATCACTTGTATCTTTTGCATTTCTAGTATCAAATTGAGTTCCGATATTTTTATCAAAATCAAAATTAATATCAGTTGCATTTGGTATACAAGCTATTACTGTAGAGCTAGAAACTGTCAATAAACTAATTGATGATAAAGTTAGCAATAATTTTTTCATACTTATTTATTTCCTCTCTTTAAATTGACTATTCAAATAGTTAAAAATGTTGTATAAATTGGTATGACAATTATGATAAACATAAAGAAAATAATAATACCAGCTCTTAATATTTTTATAGTCTCTGTAAAAAATGGATAAGATAATTCTTCATAAGTTACTTTTGTTTTAGGCATATTATTTTCATTTAACTCTTTATTTTTAAAAATACTGTGCCCTAAAATATTTAAACCAAACTTTATATTTTCAATTTGTCGATTTAAAAATCAAACTTTATTATTTACAATCATAGTTCCTAAACTTTTATTAACTTTAATTCCATCTAGTCCTGGACCATCATAATCCATTCATGAATCATAAATTTCTTGGTCAATAATTGTTTGATCTCTTTTTGCTTGTTCATAAAATTGTCAAGAGAATATTTCGTTTAAGCCTTTACTTTTAAAAACTCATTGAATTCCAGCATGAACATAACCATAACTTAAAAATTTTGTAGCAACAGCTTGATCAAATTTAATTAAATCCATTCCCAAATCATATAAATCTATATCTCTTTGATTTTGAATATCATTAGCTCATCTTTTTTCAAATCATTGATTAGAAAAATCAATGTAATTTTCTTTTTTAATAACGTAATTACTATCTTCAAATGAATTTATAGTTGAAAGAGCATCACTTGAATATGCACTTTTAATTGCTGTATTCATTACTTGTTCATAAACTAAATCTTGGCCATCAATTACATACATACCTTTTGGCATTATAGTTTGTATTTGTTTTTCAATACTATTAATAAATTTTTTTGATTCAAGTCCCAATCCTGGAGTTATCATCAAAAAACTAAATATAAATAAAAAAGCAGTTATTGATGATGAAATTATTAATTTTAACTTTATTTTTTTATTAAGAAAATTCTTAAATTTCTGTTTCATTTTAATAAATCCTTTTCTAAATTTCTTATCCTTTTTCACTTAAAAAATAAATTAACTCATAAAGTAAAGTTAATTATTTATCACCTATTTTTCAAATTATCTTTACTTACAAAAAAATAGGCTTACAAAAAATATACTCTTTTAAAAAAGCCTTAACAATTTATTTGAAGGTCTTAAAGGACTTGACTTTTTTTAGTTTTATATATTTTAAAAAAATAAGAAAAAAATAACACTTATAAAAGCCCCATTTTAAAGGACTTTTATAAGTGTTAAAAATTAATAAATATTCTCTTCTATTTTATATAAAAATATTTTAGTATAAAATAAAATCTTTTTATAGAAATATCAAATTTTTAATGCATTTTAAGCTTTTTTTGAACTTAATTTAATAAAAACTAATATAAGTAAATTATTCTAATATTATTTCTTTTATTGTTTATTTAAATATTAAAAAACTCATTTATTTTAAAATGAGTTTGTTTTTTTAACTATTTTATAATTAACTTGGTTTTTTCTTACTTCTTCTTTTTCGTTTTTCATTTTGAATATCTAATTCAACTAATTCCTGAGCTAAAATTCTATTTCTTCTTCAAGGTTCTGGTTTATAATGATAAATTAAAAATGTAATTGCATCTAATAAAAGCATAAATATTACTGGAATAAGTGATATTCCAAGAGCTCCTAAAATTAGATATCAATTATTACTATTGTAACTATTAACTGATGCAAGATTTAGTATCTTTTCATTAAATCCAGGTATAAAAATTACAATTAAATTTACAAGTACTGCTATCATACTTGCAATTCATAATGGTTTATTAATTATTAGATTTATTTTTTTATCTGCTTTTCAATTTGATAACTTTATAAAGTTTGCATAAAAACATGGAGCACAAGTTATTGTTACAAACATAGCTGTTCTTCCAAAATCTCCAATTTCAATTTTTTGTTCAACACTATATTCATTACTTCTTAATGCTTGATGTCAACTTAATGAAGGATTATACTGATCACCCAAAATTTCTTTTAAATAATCCTCAGTTACAAACATCATTCCAAAATAGTATGCTCCAATTGAAGCAATTGTTGTAAATAGAATTATTTTGAATAATGTATATCCTAATCCCTTAAACAATGAATTTTTACCCTTGATTGGTTTAATTTTCATTAAAGTTGGGTCATTTGAACCCATTCCCATTGATAAAGCAATAATAGATTCTACAATTAAATTCATTCATAAAATATTAGTTGCTTCTAATGGAGAAACTGTATTAATTACAGAAAGAATAAAGATTGCTAAAACATTAGCTAAATTAACACCAATAACAAAAGCAATTGCTCTTTTTATCTTTTGATAAACGTTTCTTCCTTCATTAACTCCTTTAATAATTGTTTCAAAGTTATCATCAGTTAAAATAATATCACTTGCTTGTTTAGCAACATCAGTTCCTGTGATACCCATAGCAACACCAATATCTGCTTTACTTAAGCTTGGTGCATCATTTACTCCATCACCTGTCATTGAAACAATATTACCTTTTTGTTTTAAAGCATCTACAATTCTTACTTTATGCTCTGGATTTACTCTTGCAAAAACCTTTATTTGCTCAATTACTCTTAATAATTGTTTGTCATCTAATTGATTTAAGGTATTGCTAGTCATAACCTCATATTCTGAATGAGCTAAATCCAAGTCTCTTGCAATTGCAAGAGCAGTTACAGCATGATCACCTGTAATCATTACAACTTCAATCCCTGCTTCATGTGCAAGTCTAACTGCATTTACTGCAGTTTCTCTAACAGGGTCAATCATCCCAACAGCACCTAAAAAAACCAAATCATGTTCTAAATCACTTTTATCCTTTAATTTATCATAATTTAAATGATATGCAAATGCTAAAACTCTCAGAGCATCTTTTGAAAGTTCATTTGCTGATTCTAATAGTATTTTTTTATCTTCTTCTGTAATATCTCTTACAACATTATCTATCATTATTTTGCTACATCTTTGTAATAGTTGATCAATAGCTCCTTTTGTAAATGCTGTATTTACTTTATTGATTGTGTTTACAGTTGTCATCATTTTTCTTTCACTATCAAAAGGCATTTCATCAATTCTTTGTCAAACATCACGTGAATCTTGTTCATCATAGCCAATAGTTTCTGCAAAATCGACAAGAGCCAATTCTGTTGGATCTCCAATTCTTTCACTACCTTCTGTAACTGAATCATTACATAAAACTAATGCTTTTAAAAATAAATCCATATGATTATCATTTTTTTCTTTGGCATATTCTTTTGAAGCAATAATTTTATTATCCATTATCATTTTTTTAACTGTCATTTTATTTTGGGTTAAAGTTCCAGTTTTATCTGTACAAATAAAGTTAACATTTCCTAAGGTTTCAACTGCTTGAAGTTTTTTAATAATAACATGTTGCTTAACCATTTTTTTAGTACTGATACTTAAAGTAATTGAAACCACAGCAGCTAAACATTCTGGAATAACTCCAATAGCTAAAGTAATTGCTACCATTAAATAATTTGCTCAGGCTTTTTGATCACCACTGAAAAATAAAGTTGTGAAAATTAAAATCGCCAAAATAAAACTTAATCCACTTATTCAATAAGTAAATGAATTTAATTTTTTTTCTAATGGTGTTGATTCTTCTTCATTTTCATTAATTGATTTAGCAATTTTTCCAATTTCAGTTTCAACTCCAGTTTTAATAACCATTCCAATAGCTCTACCAGATGTCGTAAAAGTTGACATAAAAGCTATATTTTTCATTTCAGCTAAAATTGTTGTTGATTCTTTTAAAGCCAAGTGAGTTTTATCAACAGATACTGATTCACCCGTTAGTATTGATTCATCAATACTTAAATCATTTGCTTCAATAATTCTCAACTCAGCAGGTACATATTTTCCAGCTTCTAAAACTACAATATCTCCTGGAACTAACTCTGACGCATCAATTTCTTGTTGCATATCATTTCTAATAACTACCGTTTTTGGCTTAGAAAGCGATTTTAAAGCATCCATTGATTTTCTTGCTTTAATTGTTTGAACCGTTTCTAAAATAGCATCAATTAAAACAATTGAAAAAATAACAATTGCATCAATAAATTCAGATGCTTCAATATGACCTTTATTAGATATTATTGGCGCAATAATTGAAATAACTGCAGCACCCATTAAAACTAATAAAATTGGTTCTACTAAAGTTTTTAGAAATATTAAATATCAAGGTGTTATTTTACCTTTTGGAAGCTCATTTTTACCATACTTTTGTTGTTTTAATGTAACTTCTTCAGTAGTTAGACCTTTTTTTATATTAGTTTCTAATTGTTTTTCAAGTTCTTTATCAGAACCTAAGAGATTTTCATCCATATTTGTTTCCACTTCTTTTATATATATAAAATTATAACAAAAATATAAAATTTTTTATTAAATATTAGATTATAAATTTGTGTATATTGGAAATTTATCACATAAGTCTTTTACTTCTTTTTGCAATATTTTTAAATTCTCTTCACTATGATTTTTTAAAACACTTGCAATAATATTACCAACTTGTTCAAATTCGGCCTCTTTAAAACCTCTTGTAGTCATCGCAGGTGTACCTAATCTAATTCCTGATGTGTGCACTGGTTTTTCTTTATCAAAAGGAATCATATTTTTATTTGATATTATTCCAATTGCTTCTAAAATACTTTCAGCTTCTTTTCCAGTTATTCCAATTGATTCTTTTACTTCTACAATTATTGTATGATTTTCTGTTCCATTGGCTACTAATCTTAAACCATTTTTACTCAAAGTATTTGCTAAATGTTTTGCGTTAATTATAATTTGATTTGCATATTCTTTAAATTCTTCACTATCTGCTTCAAATAAAGCTTGAGTTTTACCTGCTATTTGATTTTCTAAAGGTCCTCCTTGGACACCAGGAAAAACAGTTGAATCTAGTTTTTTTGCAAATTTTTCTTTACAAAGGATTAATCCCCCTCTAGCTCCTCTTAAAGTTTTGTGAGTTGTTGTAGTTACAACATCAGCATATTCACAAGGATTTGGGTGAACTCCCCCAGCAACAAGACCTGCAATATGTGCCATATCAACCATAAAGTAAGCTCCAACACTATCTGCTATTTCTTTAAATCTTTTAAAATCTATTATTTTTGTATAACTACTTGCTCCTGCAAGAATTAATTTTGGTTTGTGTTTTATTGCTAAATCACTAATTTCTTTAAAATCAATTTCTTCTGTTTTTTTATTAACTTTATAAAAAACAAAATTATATAGTTGTCCTGAAAAATTGATAGGATAACCATGAGTTAAATGACCTCCAGCATCAAGACTCATTGAAAGTACTGTATCTCCTGGGTTTATAAGAGTTCTATAAGCAGCTTCATTTGCTTGACTCCCCGAATGTGGTTGAATATTTGCGTGTTCAGCTTTAAATATTTTCTTTGCAAGTTCTATTCCATAAGATTCTATTTCATCAATATAGCGACATCCACCATAGTATCTTTTCCCAGGATAACCTTCAGCATATTTATTTGTCAATACTGAACCAGTCAATTTTAAAACTTCATTTGAAACATAGTTTTCTGATGCAATTAATTCAATGTGATCTTGTTGACGTTTTAATTCTTTTTTTAATGATTCTTCAATTATTGGGCTCATTTTCATAATTTTGTTCTCCTTAAATTTCTATCTATAAAAATAATACTTGAAATATTCATTTTAAGTATTATTTATTTTATAAAAAGTACTTTTTAAATAGTTTTCAGTACTTTTTTTGCAGATATTTTTTCTTCAATTAGTTCATTTAAGTTTATATTAGAAATTTTATTCTGCAACAATCCATAATGAATTTGAACAATATTTAGATTATTAAATATAATTGGTTCTATTTCTTTTTCCACTTTTTTATCAATAAATTTGGAATTATGAATATTTTTAACAATATTCATATTAATTGTTTCAAGAACATTGTTTAAATTTACAAAATCAATAATTTGATATTGTTTATCAATTTCCAATTTTAAGAAATTAATTTTTTCAGAGTTATTTATTTTATTATATTTTTTTATAAGAATTGATGCTTTATCTAGCTGATTTAAGGAAACCATTTTTTTTCCTTTTTCTATTATTTTTTCCTTTTGAAATTCTTCTTTTGAAATTATACTATTTAGTTTTTCTTTTAATTTTATTCACTTTTGAATATTTTTTTCTACTGATTTTATTAATTTTAAAGTATTTTTATCTAAAAGATTTAAGTTCAATTTTAGTTCCTTTTTTAAAGTAATTAATTCATTTTTATTTAAATTTAATTCTAACAATGAGAAAGTTGCTAAATTTTTAAATGTTCTAGCTAATAAAGTTTTTTCACTTGCTCTTTCTTTATAAGTTAACATACTTAAACAAATAGCAAGTGAAATAGAAAATAAACACATTACTAGATAAATTAATCCATTTGTTACTGGGTCGAGTTTTCCTACTCCGTTAAAAACTGGATCAGAAAAGTAACCAATTGCTGCAAAAACTCCTAAACCAGATTGAGACCTTTGTGTAACTCCCATAATATTTGCTATTGCTCCTGCAAAAAATGCAGCAATCGCACCTGATAATAAAGGTCTTTTTTTAGGTAAATTAATTCCATAAAGAATTGGTTCAGTAATTCCTAAAAAACCTGCTGGAAGCATTCCAATTGCTTCTTTTTTCAATTTAGCATTTTGTGTAATAATTATAACTCCAATTAATGCTCCAACTTGCGCTCAAATAGAAATTGATGGTCCTACACCATAAATACTTTGTCCTCCATTTGAAATATGATCTAACATTGTTATCATTCCTAACATACCATGGATTCCAAAAATAACAGCTATTTGTCATATTGCAGTAAAAATACCTACACCAATTCCTAGTGGAATTTTTCCCAAATAAAAGATTAGTGATCCAAATAATGTTTCAATAAAGTTTCACACAATTCCATAGCCAAAAAATGCTAATGGAGAAACCACTATAATTACAATAAATGGTCTAAACATTAATTCCAAAGCAACTGGGATTACTCTTTTTAATCAGGTATCTAGTTTTTTTGCTGTATATATTGCAGCAATTATTACAAATATTTTTGTATTCATAGTGTTAACTCTTATTTTTGTGATTTGATCTAGCATAGGATTTCCAGTATTAATAGTTCCCAAGTCTAGTATTAAAAAATCATGACCTAATCCTAATCTACCACCATCACCAAAAAGCAATGGTGAACATAGAATAATCCCTAAGGCAACACCCATCAGTCCTTCTAATTTGAAATAATTTGCAGCAGAAACTGCAATAGTAATACCCATAAAAAATGCAGATGACCTACCAGTAATATAAAGAATAATTCAACCAATTCCTGTATCAGTAATTAAAACTTGATTAGGTCCTGAAATTTTGAAAACAATATTTGGCATTACTCCAGTTTGAGTTAAAATAGCAATCATTGCTTGAATTAAACCAGTTCCAACCATTATAGGAATTATTTTTAACATAATTGCTGAAAACATAACTAAAAATCTTCTAAATAACGATATGTTTTCATTTTTTAAAGCTATAGAAGATTTTAAATTAAGTTCTTTATTATTTAATTTAATTACTTCATCTTTTAATTTATAAACATCTTGACCAATTACAATTTGCAATTCAGGTCCATTTCAAACAGTTTGTTTTACAATTGGTAAATTTTTAATATTATCAATATTTACAAGTTCTTTATTTTTAACACTAAACCTAAGTCTGGTCATACAATTATAGACCTCATTATAATTTATTTTACCACCAACAAATTTATTAATTAATTTTGCACTTTCTTCATACTTATTCGAAACATTAAAAAATTTAATGGGATCAATTGATTTCAAATCTTCTTTTTGTTTTTCTTTGAAATTATAAGATATTGTACAAATTAAATCTCCTTGCTTAATTTTTCCCAATTTTAAATTATTAATTTTATACTCCTCTAATTCATTTATAACAAATACAATTGGTGTTTCATTTGAAAAATTTTTACTCTCTAATAAATTTAAATCAACACTAAAAATATCACTATTTTTACTTACTTTGTCTCCTATTTTAAGTTTACTAGTAAATCCCTCTCCCTTTAAAGAGACTGTTTCCATTCCACAATGAATTAAAAATTGTAAGCCATTTATATCAAAACCATATGCATGATAGGTTTCAAAAACCATAGTTACTATTGCATTATCAAAAAAACCTTTAAAGTTATTTGTTTTTGGAATAATAACTAAACCATCACCTAATATTCGATCTGCAAACATTGAATCTTTACAGTCTTCAATTTTTTTTACTTCACCATCAACTGGTGAGTACAAATTTATTTCCATTAAATCATCCTTTCACTAGTAATTTTTCCATAATTTTAAATAAAAAACACATTTTTTTCTAAAAGAAAATACTTTCATTAAATGAAAGTATTTTTTTAAATCTGTTAAACTAAAATTAAATATTTTAATACTATATTTTATGTATTAATCTATCTTTTTATTTGTTTTAAATTTTCTTGTTTTAAATTTGCTATTAATAAATTTAAATTAATATTTTCTTCTTTACTTTTCAATAAATTATAGTATATTTGAACACTATTTAAATTATTAAAAATAATATTTTCTACGTCTTTAAGGATACTTTTTTTAATATGAATTAAATCATAAATCTTTTTAATAATAGTTCTTTCAATGTTTATAATTGATTCATTTAATTTGTCTAAATCTATCTGCTTAAACAATTGATCAATCTGTTCTTCTAACACCGCAATTACTTTTGAATTGTCAATTGATTGATATCTTATTTTATAAATATCTGCCAATTCAAACTTAGATTTAGCAATTAAAATCTTACCTTTTTCAATTATTTTTGTTTTAATTGAGTCTTCTTTTTCAATAACTGAATTTAATTTTTCTTTTACTTTTAATCAGTTTTGAATATTTTTTTCAGTGGCTTTAATTAATTTTAAAGTTGTTTTATCCAAATTCAACATTGTTTGATTTAGTTCTTCTTTTATTTTAGTAACTTCATCTTTATTTAAATTTAATTCTAACTGTGCAAAAGTAATTAAACTTTTAATTGTTTTAGTTAATAAAGTTTTTTCACTTGCTCTTTCTTTATAAGACATCATACTAAATAATACAGCTAATGAAATTGAAATTATGCAGGCTAATAAATAAAATAATCCATTTTCAATTGGACTTATTGCAGCAGTTCCCCCTAATTGAGGTTCAGCAAAGAAGCCAATTAATTGAAATACTCCAATTCCAGTATTAGCTCTTTTAGTTACATTTAAAAGACTAGCAATAGCTCCTGCCAAAAATGCAGCTGCAACACCTGATACTAAAGGTCTTTTTTTAGGTAAATTAATTCCATAAAGAATTGGTTCAGTAATTCCTAAAAAACCTGCTGGAAGCATTCCAATTGCTTCTTTTTTTAATTTTGCATTTTGTGTAACTAAGATAACTCCAATTAAAGCCCCAACTTGTGCTCAAACTGAAATTGAAGAAATACCATAAACACTATGTCCCCCATTTGCAAGATTATCAATCATAACTATTATTCCAAGCATCATATGTAAACCAAAAATAACAGCAACTTGTCATAAACCAACAAATATACCAACTCCAATTCCAATTGGAATTTTTCCTATATAAAATATTAATGAGCCAAATAATGTTTCAAAAAAGTTTCATGCAATTCCATAACCAAAAAATGCTAATGGACAAACTAATGCAATTACAATAAATGGTCTAAACATTAATTCCAAAGCAACTGGAATTACTCTTTTTAATCAAGTATCCAATTTTTTTGCTGTATATATTGCACCAATAATAACAAATATTTTTGTATTCATAGTATTAATTCTAATTTTTGTTATATCATCTAGAACTGGATTTCCCGTGTTAATAGTTCCTAAATCAAGTATTAGGAAATCATTTCCCATCCCTAAACGTCCACCATCACCAAAAAGTAATGGCGAACAAAGAATAACTCCTAAAGCAACACCCATTAATCCCTCCAATTTAAAATAATTTGCAGCAGAAACTGCAAGAACTATTCCCATAAAATAACTAGTTGATATACCAATAATAAATAAGATAACTCACCCCACATTAGCTTCTGCAATCAATACGCCATCTTTAGAGCCTGTCTTAAATATAATATTTGGCATTATATTAGTTTGAACTAAAATAGCAATAATAGCTTGAATTAAGCCTGCTCCGACCATTACAGGAATTATTTTAGCCATAATCCCTGAAAACATAGCTAACATTTTTCTTGTTATTGAAATTTTTTCACTTACTAATCCCAGTTCATTTTTAACTCCTATTGTTTGATTATTTAATTTTAAAACTTCGTCTTTTAATTTATAAACATCTTGCCCAATTATAACTTGTAGTTCAGCTCCATTTCAAACCGTTCCTTTTACAAGATTAGTTTTCTTCAATTCATCAATATTAACCAAACTCTTATTTTTTATTTTAAATCTCAATCTAGTCATACAATTATAAACTTCTTCATAATTTGATGAACCTCCAACAAATTTATTAATTAATTTTGCACTATTCTCATATTTATTTGAAATATTAAAAAATTCTTTTGAATCTGTTGAGGGTTCTAAAATCTTCTTTTCATTTTTAGAAATAAATTCATATGTTATTGTACAAACTAAATCTCCTTGTTTAACTCTACCAATTTTTAAGTTATTTATTTTATATGAATTTAAGTCATTGATATCAAAAACAATTGCAGTTTCTTTTGATAAATCATTTTTTTTGAAATAATCTAAATCAACTGTAAAAAGATCGTCATCTTTATTTACTATATTACCAATTTCTAATTCTGTTGTAAAACCAACTCCTTTTAAAGGTTTTGTATTCATTCCAACATGAACTAAAAACTGTAAACCATCTACATCAAAACTATAAGCATGAAATGTTTCAAAAACCATAGTTACTGTTGCAATATCAGTAAAACCCCTAAAATTATTTGAAGATGGAATTAAAATAAAACCATCACCTAACATTTTTTCAGCAAACATTTGGTCACTACATTTTTCTAATTCTTTTATTTCTCCATTAACTGGCGAATATAATCTAATTTCCATTCTCTTCCTCCTCATTATAATATTTTCACAAATTCAATTAAAAGTTAATGAATTTTTGATAAGAGGAAAATACTTTTAAAAGTGGAAAGTTTCAAAAAAAAATGTAAAAAGTTTCAAAAAAGTTTCAAAAAAGTTTCAAAAAAAAAAAAAAAAGTCATTTCTTATATTAAAATAACTTTTTAAAATTTTATTTATTTGAAATATTTTTTAAATCACTAGGAATTTCTTCTTAAAAATATTTCAAATTTAATTATGACATTTATTTAATCAGTAGAAATTGAACCCTAACTTTTTCCAAATCACTGATTCTACCTCTAAAATAAATTAGAATTTAAATATCTTTTGTATTTGTTATAAAATATATTTCAAAATTTTTATATACAATATTTTATTTTAAATTAATTCTACTATATATTTTTAAACTATTTTTTGTTTTACTAAAATATTTTTTCATTAATTGACTATAAGATATTATTTTTAGTAAAGATAATGTTTTATTCAAATTTATAAATATTTTTTCAAAAAAAGTTTTTTGGGAATTCTATTTTTTGTTATTAAATATTTTCACCATTTTTCTCTATTAGTTCCTTATATCAAAAGAAACTATCTTTTCTAATTCTTTTCATATCCTTTTCATCAAATTCATCACGATTGACATAAACAAATCCATATCGTTTTGAAACTCCGTGATGAGACGATACCAAATCAAATGCGCTTCAAGGCATATAACCAATCATTTCAACTCCATCATTAATTGCTTCACTCATAGCTTTAATATGTTGCTTATAATAATCAATTCGATAGTCATCATGAATTTTCTCATCACTTGTTAGAGTCTCTGTTACTCCAAGTCCATTTTCTGTTATCATAATGGGCAAGCGATATCTATCATAAACTTCTCTTAAAGTACTTTTAAAACCAACTGGATCAATTTCTCAACCATATTCAGTTTTTTGTAAATTTTTATTTTTAATACTTCTACCTATTCCAGGAATAACATAACCTGTTTGTTGATCGGTTTTATTAATTAAAGAATCTTTAACATCATCAGCACTTTCATTTTGAACTGTCATTGTTGAATAATAGTTAAAGGCAATAAAATCTGGTTTAGAATCTTTTAAAATTTTTTCTTCTTCTTTTGTGATAATTATTTTTTCATTAATTTTTTTTAAGAAATTTTTAAACCAAGTTCCGTATTCACCCCTACAAACAATATCTAAAAATATTCAATTTCTTATTTGTTCAAAAGTTAATTTTGTTAAATAATCTTCTGGTGTATTTGAATTTGCATAAACTGATGCAATGTTTGGTGCTGGTCCAATTTTTGCATTGGGTAGCATTTTTCTACACAATCTAATTGCTTTTGCTTGAGCAACATTTAAATTATGCATAATTTGTCATTTACTTGCTTTTGATTTTTCTGAAATAAGACCAATAGCTTCTCCAACAAAAACAAACATATTAAGTTCATTTATAGTTAACCAATATTTAACCTTTGAACCATAATTTTCAAATAAAACTTTTGCATATAATTCAAACATATTTGAAAACTCATTACTATCTAATCCGCCTTTTTCATCAATAAAGGTTGGACTATCAAAATGAAACATTGTAACTACAGGTTCAATTTTATATTTTAGAAGCTCATCAATTAAATTATTATAGAATTTAATTCCTTCAGGATTAATATCTCCTTTAGCATTTTTAATAATTCTTGCTCATGATATTGAAAATCTATAAGATTTAAATCCCATCTCAGCCATTAAAGCCACATCTTCTTTTCAGTGATTATAATGATCTGTAGCTACTTTAAATCCTGTAATACCTTTAGGGTAAATTTCTCTTTCATCAAATTTATCCATTATTGATGGAGCTTTTCCCCCTTGATTAATTCCTCCCTCAAATTGATATGCACTTGTAGATGCACCTCATAAAAAATCTTTTGGAAATTTATTCATTTATTATTCCTCCTTAGTTAATAAATACTTCAACTATTTTTTTATGTTATTGGTAAGTTTTAAATTTATTTCTTTAAAAATATATAAAACTTCTTTAATATTTAATAAACAATTACGCACTTAATTTAAGTTCTTTTTTTAATAAATTTTTTTCTTTTTTTAATTCATCTATTTTTTCATTTAGATTAATATTTGGATTTTTATTATCCAATAAACCATAATATATTTGAATACTATTTAAATTATTAAATATTATCGGTTCTAAATCTTTGATGACATCTTTATTTAGAAAACTTAATTTATTTAACTTACTCATAATTTTTTTCTCAAGTTCTGAAATATTTTTATTTAATCTCTCTAAATCAATTAACTTATATTGTTCATCTATTTTTTCCTTTAATAAATTAATTTTTTGAGAATTATCAATTGCCTTATATTTTTCCATATATAAATTAGCTAAATTAAATTTTTTATTTTTTATTGAATTTTTACCTTTAGTAAGTATTTTTTCTTTTGCAAGCTCTTCAATTTCTAAAATATTATTTAATTTTACTTTTGTTTTTAATCATGTCTGAATGTTTTTTTCAACAGATTTTATAAGTTGTAAATTTTCTTTGTCAATACTACTTACAATTTGATTTAAGTCTTTTTTAAGTTTTAAGGAATCTGATTTATTTAAATTTAATTCTAACATTGTTAATAATCTTAATTTATTAATTGTCTTATTAAATAAAGTTTTTTCACTTTCCCTTTCTTTATATGACATCATACTAAACAATAAAGATAATAGAACTGACATTAAACAAGCTAATAGATAAAATAAACCATTAAGAGTAGAACTTATTTTTCCTACACCTCCTAAGACAGGTTCAGAAAAGAAACCAATTGCTTCAAATACACCAATACCACTTTTTGCTCTTTGTGTAACTCCAACAATATTTGCAAAGGCTCCTGCAAAAAATGCACCACATACCCCAGAAATTAAAGGTCTTCTTTTAGGTAAATTTATACCATAAAGAATTGGCTCTGTAATTCCAAGTAAACCTGCAGGAAGCATTCCTATTCCTTGTTTTTTTAATTTTGCATTTTGTGTAACTAAGATAACTCCAATTAAAGCCCCAACTTGTGCTCAAACTGAAATTGAAGAAATACCATATATTGTTTGACCTCCAGTTGTTGGTGAAAAATAATCAAGCATTGCAATTAAACCTAAAACCATATGTAATCCAAAAATAACTGTAACTTGTCAAATTGCAACAAAGATACCAACCCCTATTCCTAATGGTATTTTTGTTAAATAGAACATTGATGATCCAAATAAAACTTCAATAAAGTTTCAAATTATTCCATAACAAAAGAAAGATAAAGGAACAACTATCATAATTACAATAAAAGGTCTAAACATTAATTCCAATGTAATTGGAATAACTCTTTTTAGTCAAGTATCTATTATTTTAGCTGTATATATAGCACCTGCAATAACAAAGACTTTTGTACTCAGCGAGGTGACTTTAATTTTTGTTATCTGATCTAAAATTGGATTTCCAGTATTAATTTTTCCAAGGTCAAATAATAAAAACTCATTTCCCATACCATTTTGTCCACCATCACCAAATATAAATGGACAACAGAGAATAAGACCAAGTGCAATTCCCATTAATCCCTCTAGTTTAAAATGACTTGCCGATGCAACAGCAACCATAATTCCTATAAAATAAATAGTTGATTTTCCCATTGCAAATAAGATAACTCATCCTATTGCAGCATCTTGAAATAGAACATCATTTGCACCAGGATTTTCACTTAATTTAAATACAATATTTGGCATTACTCCTGTTTGCATTAAAATAGCTATAATTGCTTGAATTAACCCAACACCAGCACCAATAGGAATCATTTTAACCATAATTGCTGCAAATGTAGTTAAGAATTTTCGTCCTAAGGAAACTTTCGAACTATTAATCCCTAATGAAGTTCTTATTGCTAAAGATTGAGAATTTAAATTAATAATCTCTTCTTTTAATTTATAAACATCTTGTCCAATTATAATTTGTAATTCATTTCCATTTCAAACCGTTCCTTTAATAAGATCCAACTTTTGAATTTCATCAATATTTACAAGTTCCTTATTTTTAACACTAAATCTAAGTCTTGTCATACAATTATATACTTCATTATAATTTGACTGAGTACCTATTAATTTATTAATTGAAGCTGCACATTTTTCATATTTATTTGTCATATTAAAAAAGTGAGCAGGATCAGTTATAGTTTTTAAATCTTTTTCCACCTTTTTTGATTTGAATTTATAATCAATTGTACAAATTAAATCTCCTTGATTTACTTGTCCTAACTTCAAGTTATTTATTTGATAACTACTTAAATTATTAAATTCAAAAACTATTGGTGTTTCATTAACTATTTTTTTCCTTTTTAATAAATCTAAATCTACACTAAAAATATCATCATCTTTAGTTACTTTATCCCCTACTTTTAAATTTGTTGCGAATCCTTCTCCTTTTAACAAGACGGTATCCATTCCACAATGAATTAAAAATTGCAATCCTTCAACATCAAAACCATACGCATGATAAGTATCAAATATCATAGTCACTTTTGCATTATCAAAGAATCCCTTAAAATTATTTGATTTTGGAATAATAACTAGTCCATCACCTAACATACGATCTGCAAAGATTGAGTCATTACAATCTTGAATATTTTTTATTTCACCATCAACTGGTGAATATAAATTTAGTTTCATATATCCTCTCCTAACAGTAATATTTTCCATTAAATTGGGAAAAAGAAAATATTTCTCCATTAAAAAGAAAATACTTTCACTGTTAGAAAGTATTTTGTACGCATTCAAATATTTGTAGAAACAGCATCTCCAAAGCTATATTTCTATATATTGATTTTGTTTTATCTAATTGATAATTAATTAAAGTTTTATCTGTAAAATTTATATCCAATTGAATATCTTGATTTGCAGTTGTAATTAAAAATCTTTTATTTTCTTCATTAGTTTCACACTCAAATATTTTTAGTAATGAGCGATTATTACTTGAACAAACAATTAAAATTTCAAGCTCATTTTCACTATTTTTTACTGCATCTTTTCTATATTCTCAAGAAATAATTCTAACTACTTTATTTAAATTAGCAAATAATTCTGAAATATACAAACTTGCATGTCTAATTTGATTTGAAGGATATAAATTTATAATTTTTACATCTTTAATTGCTTTTGCTAAATTTTCGATAAATAAACTATTTTCTATAATTCATTTTTGAATAGATTCAAATCTTTCAAAAGAACTAACTTTATTAACATTTTCAGTTCAACCATAACGATCATACTCACTTTTTAAAATAAAAACTAATTCTCTGTATCCTGTACAACCAATTTTTTGAGAAAATTTGGTTATAGTTGATAATGAGACATAACATTCTTTTGCAAGCTCTTCTTGATTTTTGAATTCCCCTTTTGCAAAGTTTTCTATAATTTTTTTAGCAATAATTTTAAAGTTTGTTTCTTCAACAGAATCACTTAATTTTATTAATTTATTAATTGCTGTCATATCATATCATTTCCTATTCATTCAAATTATATATTTAAATAAAAAAGTAAAATATTATATTTACTTATGTAAAATATTTTACTTTTATATCTCCATAGTTTTAACAAATTTTTTAAATCAATCAAATGATTTTTTCTTAAATCTATCCCCAGTTCCTTTATGATAATCGTCATAATCAACAAAAATTAAACCATAACGTTTTGACATTTCATTTGACCCTGCACTAACAACGTCAATTGGAGTTCACATAGTATAACCAAATAAATTTATTCCATCTTCAATTGCTAAACTCATTTGCTCAAAGTGTCTTGATAGATAATCAATTCGATAATCATCTTCAACAGTGTTTTTTTCATTTAATTTTTCTAAAACACCAATTCCATTTTCTGAAATAAATAAAGGGACATGATATCGATCTCACAATTGATTTAAAGTATATCTTAAACCAATGGGATCAATTTGTCATCCTCACTCTGATGCTTCTAAGAAAGGATTTTTACCAAGTTTCATTAAATTACCTTCAGTTAATTCACCTTCTTCTTTTGCAATTGTACTTGACATATAATAGCTAAATGAAATAAAGTCAACAGGATTATTTTTTAATAATTCATCATCACCTTTTTCTTTTATAATTTCAATATTATTGTCTTTAAAATATTTTAAAGAATATCAAGGGTATTCACCTTTAATCATTACATCATAGTAAAATAATTTTCTCATTAATTCCTTTTGTTGATTTTCAAAAACATTTATTGGATTACAATCTAAAGCATACGTAGTTGAATTAGCAAGCATACAACCAACTTGAATATTTTTAAATTTTTTAGAATACTCAACAACTTTTGCTTGTGCAATAAACTGATGATGTAAGTCTTGATAAGAAGAATTTATTTTTTCAAATACAGTTTTTTTAGTATTATCTTCTACAAAGAAAGCCCCCATTAAAACTGATAAATTTATTTCATTAATTGGTAATCAGTATTTCACATATTCATTAAATTCATCGATAAGTACTTTGGCGTATTTAAAATACATATCAACTACTTGTCTATTTCTTCATCCACCGTGATTTTGAACTATTGGAAATGGTGTATCAAAATGATTTATTGTAACCATTATTTCCAATCCCTGTTTTTTACATTCTTTAAATACATTTCTATAAAACTCTAATCCTTTTTGATTGGGTTCTTTTTCGTCACCATTTGGAAATATTCTTCCTCAAGCCACTGACATTCTAAATATTTTTAATCCTGCTTCTTTAAACAAAGCAATATCTTCTTTATATCTATTATAAAAATCTATTCCAAATCTTTTAGGATAATGTAAACCCTTTTTATTTTCAATTGAATCTAATAAATCCTGTTTTGTTAATTTTCTTGTTGCAGTTAAATCTTTCTTATCTTTTAATTCAATATAAGGAATCATTTCTAATAATGATAACGATTTTCCATCAACATCATAAGCTCCTTCTATTTGAGAAGCTGCTGTAGCTCCCCCTCAAAGGAAATCTTTTGGAAATTTTAATTTTTTTGCCATTAAATATTTTCTCCATTTCTTTCTATTAGTTCCTTGTATCAAAAGAAACTATCTTTTCTGATTCTTTTCATATCTTTTTCATCAAATTCATCACGATTGACATAAACAAATCCATATCGTTTTGAAACTCCCTCGTGAGTTGAAACTAAATCAATTGCGCTTCAAGGCATATAACCAATCATTTCAACTCCATCAGAAATAGCTTCACTCATAGCTTTAATATGTTTTTGATAATATTCAATTCTATAATTATCATGAATTTTTTCATCCTTTGTTAAAACTTCTTTTGCACCAATTCCATTTTCTGTTATCATAATTGGTAATTGGTATCTATCATAAACTTCTCTTAAAGTATTTCTAAATCCAACATAATCAATTTCTCAACCATAATCAGTTTTTGGTAAGTTTTTATTTTTAACAGTTTTTCCTACACCTGGAATAACAAGACCTGAGTGTTGATCTATCTTATTATCTAAGGTTTTTTTAATATCTTGAGCACTTACATATTCAACAGTCATTGTCGAATAATAATTAAATGCAATAAAATCTGGTTTGGAATCTTTTAAAATTTCTTCTTCCTCTTTTGTAATAATTATCTCTTCTTTAATTTTTTTTAAGAAATTTTTAAATCACGTTCCATATTCGCCTCTACAGACAATATCTAAAAATATTCAATTTCTTATTTGATCAAAATTTAGTTTTGCTAAATGATCTTCTGGTTTATTTGAATTTGCATAAACTGATGAAATATTTGGTGCGGGACCAATCTTTACATTTGGTAGCATTTTCTTACAAAGCCTAATTACTTTTGCCTGAGCTACATTTAAATTATGCATAATTTGTCATTTACTTGCTTTTGATTTTTCTGAAATTACTCCAATAACTTGACCCACAAAAGCAAACATATTTAACTCATTTATAGTTAATCAATATTTAACTTTTGAGCCATAATTTTCAAATAAAACTTTTGCATACAATTCAAATATATTTGAAAACTGATTGCTATCTAACCCGCCAATTTCTTCGATGAATGTTGGAGTATCAAAATGAAATATTGTAACAACTGGTTCAATATTGTACTTTATAAGTTCATCAATTAAATCATTATAAAATTTAATTCCTTCAGGATTTACATCCCCTTTAATATTTTTAATAATTCTTGGTCATGAGATTGAGAATCTATAAGATTTAAATCCCATCTCAGCCATTAAAGCAACATCTTCTTTTCAGTGGTTATAGTGATCTGTTGCTACTTTAAACCCTGTAATACCTTTTGGATAATTTTTTCTTTCATCAAATTTATCCATTATCGATGGAACTTTTCCTCCTTGATTTATTGCTCCTTCAAATTGGTATGCACTACTTGAAGCACCCCATAAGAAATTTTTTGGAAATTTATTCATTATTTTTTTCCTCCTTTGTTAAGAAATATAACCCGCCATAGCAAGCTGCTTGATTTTTTAAAATAGATACATCAAATTTTGACTCTATATTTTCACATGTGTACATAAGCTTCTTATCTCAGTAAAAATTTTTGTGTTTTGTTAATTTTTGCTTAATCATTTCAATAAATTGTTCGTTGGAACTAACTCCCCCACCAATAGTTAATAAGTCAAAGTCTAAAATATAATTTAAATTTATTATTAACTTAGCTAAGTGAGAAGTAAAATCATCCATCATTTCAATAACTAATTTATCATTTGAGTTATATAACTCAAAGAATTCTTCTCCTGTTATTTTTTTTCCTGTTCTCATTAAATACTTAATTAAAGCAGTCCCCATTCCTGTATCAAAAGTTATAGTTGCTGGGTCTGTTTTATTTAAACTACTATACATTTTACCTATTTCACCAGCTTGAAATGTATTTCCATTAAAAAGCTCTCTATTAATTATAATTCCACATCCAATTGCCGTTCCAATTGTTAAGTGAATCATATTTATTATTTTAGAATTATTTTTAATTCTTTCATTATACTCCCCTAACACTGCAGCTTTAGCATCATTTAAAAGAACAAATTTATTTAATTTAGAATACTTACTAAAATATTTAATTAAATCAATATCAACATCTTTGATTGCTGATTCACTAAGTACTCTTTTATTTTTTGTATCAATAATTCCAGGTAAGCATATTGCTAAATTAAATTTTTCAGATTCCTGGTCAAGTACTTTTGATATTTCAGATAATACATCTACAAATGAAGTTCGAAGATCTTCTAAGTTTTTTGAACTTGCTATTGTATAATTTATTCAAAAACTTTTAGTTACTTTATTATTTTTAAAGATAATACATTTTGTAGATGTTCCCCCAATGTCAAAGCAATAATTATACATTTAAACTCACCTGACTTTTATGTGTTACTTTATTTTTCTTTAACTCATGAATCTTTTCATTTAAATTAATTTTAGGAACTTTATTTTCAAGTAAACCATAATATATTTGAACACTGTTTAAATTATTGAATATTATAGGTTCTAAATCTTTAATAACATCTTTTTTTAAAAAATTCAATTCATTTAATTTACTCATAATTTGCTTCTCAATATTTGAAATATTTTTATTTAATTTTTCTAAATCAATTAATTTATATTGTTGATCAATTTTTGATTTTAATAAATTAATTTCTTGAGAATTATCAATTTGATTATATTTTTGCATATACAAATTTGCTAAATCAAATTTTTTCTTACTTATTAAGGCTTTACCTTTAATAAGTATTTTTTCTTTTGTAATCTCTTCATTTTCTAATAATGTACTTAATCTTACTTTATACTTTAATCATGCTTGTATATTTTTTTCAATAATTTTTATAAATTGCAAATTTTCTTTGTCTAAAATATTTGTAATTTCATTTAAATCTTTTTTTAATTTTAAAGAATCAGGTTTACTTAAATTTAATTCTAAAACTGTTAATAATTTTAATTTATTAATTGTCTTATTTAATAAAGTCTTCTCAGTTGCTCTTTCTTTATATGACATCATACTAAATAATATTGATGTTGATATTGCCACTGAACAAGATAATAAATAAAATGAACCATTAAGAGTGGGATTTAGTTTTCCTACTCCTCCATATATTGGTTCAGAGAAGAAACCAATTGCTTCAAATACTCCAATCCCACTTTGTGCTCTTTGTGTAACACCAAGAATATTTGCAAAAGCCCCAGCTATAAATGCACCACATACCCCTGAAATTAAAGGTCTTTTTTTAGGTAAATTTATACCATAAAGAATTGGCTCTGTAATTCCAAGTAAACCTGCAGGAAGCATTCCTATTCCCTGTTTTTTTAATTTTGCATTTTGTGTAATTAGGATAACTCCAACTAAAGCTCCAACTTGTGATCAAACTGAAATTGAACCAGCTATACCATAAACTGTTTGACCACCAGTTGTTGGTGATAATAAATCAAGAAATGAAATTAAACCTAACATCATATGTAATCCGAAAATAACTGCTACTTGTCACATAGCAACAAATATACCAACACCAATACCTAATGGTATTTTTCCTATATAGAACATTGATGAACCAAATAAAGTTTCAACAAAGTTTCAAATTATTCCATAACCAAAGAATGATAATGGAGCTACTATAATAATTACAATAAATGGTCTAAACATTAATTCTAAAGCAATTGGAATTACTTTTTTTAAATGAGTGTCTAAAATTTTTGCAGTGTATATAGCTGCAACAATAACAAAGACCTTTGTGTTCATTGCATTTACTTTAATTTTTGTTATTTGATCTAACATTGGATTACCAGTATCAATTGTTCCCAAATCAAATAATAAAAAATCATTTCCAAGTCCCATACTTCCACCATCACCAAACATTAAAGGACAGCAGAGAATAAGTCCAAGTGCAACTCCCATTATGCCCTCTAATTTAAAGTAATTTGCAGCAGATACAGCTATCATAATTCCCATAAAATAAGTTGTCGTTTTTCCCATTGCAAATAACATTATTCACCCTATTGAAGCATCTTTAAATAAAACATCATTAGCACCTGGATTTTCACTTAGTTTAAAAACAATATTTGGCATTACTCCTGTTTGCATTAAAATAGCTATAATTGCTTGAATTAACCCAACACCAACCATTATAGGAATTATTTTAACCATAATTGCTGAAAACATAGCTAAAAATCTTCTTGCTAATGGAATTTTTGTATTATTAATTCCTAAAGAAGCTCTTATAGCCAAAGATTCATTATTCAATTTAATAACTTCTTCTTTTAATTTATAAACGTCTTGACCAATTACAACTTGTAGTTCATTTCCATTTCAAACTGTTCCTTTTACAAGTGACAATCTTTTTATTTCATCAACATTTACAAGTTCCTTATTTTTTACACTAAATCTAAGTCTAGTCATACAATTATATACTTCATTGTAATTTGATGAGCTTCCTATAAATTTATTAATTGAAGCTGCACATTTTTCATACTTATTTGACATATTGAAGAATTCAATAGGATCAGTTATACTTTTAAGATCCTGTTCTTTTTTTTCTTCTTTAAATTCATAATCAATTGTACAAATTAAATCTCCTTGTTTTACTTTACCTAACTTCAAGTCATTTATTTTATAGTCAGTTAAACTATTAATTTCAAAAACTATTGGAGTTTCAATCGACAATTTTTTTTGCTTTAATAATTCCAGATCTACATTAAAAATATTATTTTCTTTGGTCACGTTATCGCCTACTTTTAAAGTAGTTGTAAATCCCGTTCCATTTAATGCTATTGTATCCATTCCACAATGAATTAAAAATTGCAATCCCTCAATATCAAAACCATATGCATGATAAGTATCAAATATCATAGTTACTGTTGCATTATCAAAAAAACCTTTAAAGTTATTCGAATTTGGAATAATAACTAATCCATCGCCTAGCATACGATCTGCAAACATTGAATCATTACAATCTTGAATATTTTTTATTTCACCATCAACTGGTGAATACAAGCTTATTTTCATATATTTTCCCCTTACAGTAATATTTTCCATAAAATTAAGAAAAAATAAATATTTTTCCACTATAAAGAAAATACTTTCTAAATTAGAAAGTATTTTTAATATGTTCAAATATGTGTAAAAACAACATTTCCAAAGCTATATTTCTATAAATAGACTTTGATTTATCAAATTGGTAATTAATTAATATTTTGTCAGTAAAATCTACATCTAATTGAATGTCTTGACTTGCAGTTGTAATTAAAAATTTTTTATTTTTTTCATTAGTTTCATCTTCATATGTTTTTATTATTGAATTATTGTTACTTGAGCAAATAATTAAAATTTCAAGTTCATTTTCATCATTTTTAACAGTATTTTTTATATACTCAGATGAAATAACTCTAACTATTTTATTTAAATTATCAAATAATTCTATGATGTATGCACTAGCATGTCTGATTTGATTTGAAGGATATAAATTTATAATTTTCACTTCCTTAATTGCTTGGGTAATTTTTTCAATAAATAAACTATTTTCTATAATTCATTTTTGAATAGAATCAAATCTTTCTAAAGAGCTAACTTTATTTACATTTTCAGTTCAGCCATAGTGGTCATATTCATTTTTTAAAATAAAGATTAATTCTCTATAGCCTGCACAACCAATTTTTTGACTAAATTTTGTTATAGTTGATAATGAAACGTAACATTGTTTTGCAAGATCTTCTTGATTTTTGAATTCTCCTTTTGCAAAGTTATCTATAATTTTTTTAGCAATAGCTTTAAAGTTTGTCTCTTCAACAGAATCACTTAATTTTATCAATTTATTAATTACTGTCATTTTTTTTGTCCTTTTTTTCCTACTAATTAAAATTATATATTTGAATAAAAAAAAGTAAATAATATATTTACTTATGAAAAATATTTTACTTTTATAACTCTTTGGTTTTGATGAAATCTTTAAATCATTCAAAAGATTTTTTCTTATATCTATTACCAGTTCCTTTATGATAATCATCGTAATCTACATAAATTAAACCATAGCGTTTAGACATTTCATTTGTAGAAAGACTAACAACATCTATTGGAGTTCACATAGTATAACCAAATACATCTACGCCATCACCTATTGCCTCATTAATTTGAATAAAATGTTCTTTTAGATATTCAATTCGATAACTATCATCTACTGTATTATTTTTATCTAATTTTTCAACAACACCAATTCCGTTTTCTGAAATAAATAAAGGTAATTGATATCTATCTCATAATTCATTTAATGTTATTCTTAAACCAATTGGGTCAATTTGTCACCCTCACTCAGTAGCTTTTAAAAATGGATTTTTGCCACCCATTATTAAGTTTCCACCATTTTGATTGTTTAGTTCTTTTGACACTGTTGAAGTCATATAATAGCTAAATGTTATATACTCAACTGTATTTTCCTTAATTACTTTTAATTCCTCTGCTGTCATATCTATTTTTATATTTTTTTCTTTAAAAAATCTTTTTGAATAAGTTGGATATTCTCCCTTTGCAACAACATCATAAAAGAAATATCTATTAATTTGTTGTGTTAGTAAATTTTCTAGAACATTGACTGGATTACAATCAATTGAATATGTTGTCATATTTGCTATCATACACCCCATTTTTATATTTTTTGAAATAGTTTTTGCTATTTGAATAACTTTTGCCTGAGCATAAAACTGATTGTGCAATCCTTGAAAAGCTGCATTTAAATATTCTGAACTTGTTTTATAATCTTCTTTAAAAATTCCTAACCCTGTAATCGGTGACCAAGGTGCTACATTTATTTCATTAAAAGGTAATCAATATTTTACTAAATCCTTATATTCATTCATAATAACACTAACAAATTTAATATATAAATCGATAACTTTTTTATTAGACCAACCTTTATATTTTTTTGCAATTGGATACGGAACATCATAATGTTGAACTGTTAACATAACTTCAATTCCATTATTTTTACATTCTTGAAATACTTTTCTATAAAATTCTAAACCATCTTTATTAGGCTCACTTTCATCTCCATTTGGAAATATTCTTGATCAAGCAATTGACATTCTAAAGATATTCATCCCTGCTTCTTTAAATAATGCAATATCTTCTTTATACCTGTGATAAAAATCTATTCCAAATCTTTTAGGATAGTGTAAGTTATCTATATTTTCAATTGATTTTTCATAATCTTCTTTAGTATAGTTATTCATTTCTTGATTATTCTTACGATCCAAATTTGGATTAAAGGGTCTCATTTCAGCTAAAGTAAGAGATTTACCATCAACATCATAAGCTCCTTCTATTTGAGATGAAGCAGTAGCTCCACCTCATAAAAAATCTTTTCTTTCAAATTTCATACTTCTTTTCTCCTTTATCAATATTTTGCCTTAATAAAAATAAAATAAATCTATTTTTATTTTAAATATAGTACTTTACAATTTGTAAAGTACTTACTATATTTTTTTAAAAATATAAAAAAATAGCATATGAAGTACAACTTCTCTTGATGAAAATTGTGAATTATCCAATGAATAATCTACTGTCATTTTTTTTGTAAATTTAAAATTTAATTTATCAATTTGTTTATCTGAGGAAATTAAAAAATTAGTATAATTTTCGTCATAAGCTTTTGAAAAATTATCAATTAAAGTATCGTTATCTCTACCAGTCAATATTAATAAATTAAACCCCTTTTCATTATTTTTTTTAGCTTTAAATCTAAATTCATTATTCAAAACTGTAACATTTTTTTCATATTCATATAGCATATTTGCAAAATATCTTGAAGATTCATTTGCTTGATATGATGTATAAATATTAATAAAATCGCTTTCCCTAATTTTTTCACACACAGTATTTATAAAATCCTCATTTAAATGAATTCATTTTTCAATTGATTGAAAAATTTCGAAAGTTTCCATTTTCTCTTTTCTTTCATAATCAAGTTTTCTTCATTCATTTTTCATTTTAAAATTTAATTCTCTAAAACCAGAGAATCCCATTTTTTTGGCAAACTTGGTAATAGTTGAAATTGATACAAAAGTTTGTGCAGCTAATTCCTCTTGATCACAAAATATTGCCCTGTCAGCATTTTCTAATATTCTTTTTGCTATTATTTTAAAAGTTGTATCTTCAAATTCCTTGCTAATGATTTTTAAATTATCAAACACATATGTCATTAGTTTTACCTATGAAATTTTTTTCTTTCTATATATCTAATAATAAATATAAAAAAAAAAAAAAAATATTTAATTTTAAACAAAAAAAGTTTTTTAACTTTTATTTAAATCAAAATATTTTTTTTACATCAATTATTCTTTGATTTAAACTACCTCTATATAAAATATTTGGGTCATATAACTCTTTAATAAATCTCCCCTGAATTAAAGTATCAATTTCTAGCAGTCTTGATACATGGTAATATCCTTTTCATTACAACTATTTTTTAAAATCAATTCTTTAATTGTAAAGCTTGTATATAATTAAATACTTAGTCCAGTTTCTTGCTTTATTTTTTAAATAAAGGGTAATAATTCAATTGTGCTAAACATTGGATCACCCCGCTAAAAGTAACTCCCCTCAGCAATGAGTTTGATTTTATTTCAGAAATAATTTCAGTTTCATATTCTTTATCAAAATTTCGCCCTATTTTTAAATTTCAACTCAAGATATTATGGCAACCACAACACACATGTAAGCAACCTGCAATGTAAATAACCAGGTCCATCACTAATTGTTTCTTTATAAATTTTAAATATTTTCATTAATTTTATAATAAACTGGTATATGATTTAAGTTTCTAAAATATTCTCTATCAGTAACACCTTCAACTACACCAAAAACTTTTTTAGTTTCCTTTACTGTAATTAGTAACTAATTCTTTTTTCATAGAGCAATATCCTTAAAATATTTTTTTATAAATATAAAACTAAACTTTTATATTTAGTTGTGAATTAATACTTTCAAAATAAATTAAAAAATCAATAAAGACTTATAATAATATAATAAAAAATCTTAATTAAAATATAGCACCCCTATATTATTTATATATGAAAGTAAAAAACCTTATTAATAATAAGGTTTTTTACTTTCATATATAATTTTATGTAAATCAATTTAACTTTTTAAAATCTTTGCTAGAACTCCAAAACAGCCAGCTTTATTTTCTAAATTACTTTTTATTATATTTATATTTTCAATTGGTGAAAAATTTTGAAATAATAAAATATAATTTTTCGCCTTTTGAATTATGGTATCTAAAAATTTACTATTCGAACTTATTCCTCCACCAATAGTAATCGCATCAAAATCCATTAGAAAATTTAATGATACTAAATATTTAGTTAAACTAGTTGTTCATATATCAAAAATATCAACTGCCATTTGATCATTTTTTTCAACTAAGCTCATGAATTTTTTACCATCAATTAAATTTTTCTTTTTGGCACTATCTTTTGCTTTAGCTGTTATTACATTTTCAATTGGGGCAACTTTACCTAGTTCAATTGAATCATTATATCTCTTTAAATTTGCACCCGTAGAAGTGCTTTGAACAATTAAATTAATATCAGGTCTATCAAAGTTAGCAAAGAGTTTAGATAGCTCTCCTGCTCCCCCTTTAAAACCTTTATAAATTTTACCATTAATAATAATTCCCCCACCAAGTCCTGTTCCTACAGTGACATGAAGCATATTTTTATATTTTTTATTCTGACCAAAATAATATTCTCCATAAGCAGCAGATTTTGCATCATTTTCAATTTCAAAAGTTTCAATATTTTTAAATTCAGCAAAAAAATCTTTTAAATTAATTTCTTTAATATTAGTTAAAGATGATTCAGATAATATTTTGTATTTTTTTGAATCAATAATTCCTGGAATACTTATTCCTAAATTAATTTTAATATCTCTTGGCAAATCCCTTTTGATTAGTTCAAAAACATAATTTGCATCTAATTGTCATGCATTTGCTCTTTTTTGATTATCATATTCTATAACACCTTCTGATAATATTTTTTGATTATCATCGATGATTATTTTTTTAATACTTAATCCTCCAATGTCATATAAGTAGTTAGTGTTTTTCATAAATTAATATTCCCATTTCTTTTTTAAAGCTAGCCAATTATTTTGTTAGCTTTTTTATTTACGTTATTTTGTTGTGAAATTTTTTTGATTATTTTGTTTAAAGTGATTTTGACATCAATTGGGTTTGATAATTTGTAAGTTATTTTTAAATCATTTATAGAATTTTTATATAATAATTTTATTGAATTAAAATCTTCTAGTGAAAAATAATTTTCTAATTCATTTAAGTTATTTATAATAATTTCTTCTTTCTTTTTAATTGCCTGATTTAATCACTCTAATTTATCAACCATTTTTTTATCTAGTTGTTGAATTTTCATTTGCAAATCTTCTTTTTTAATTTCAAAAAAAACTTTTTTATGTTTTTCCATAATTGCTTTTGCTTTTACTATCTTACCTTTATTAATTAAAATAGAACCTTGTTCAAATAATTTCTCTTTGATTTTATTTTCTTTGTCAAAAAGTATTTCACGATTAATTTTATATTTTAGACTTTCAATTAATAACCTCTCAATTTTTTTTATTTTAATAACTTCTTCTTTGGTAAAGAAATTTTCTTCTGTTTTTAAAATATTTACTATTTTTTGTTTATCTTCAGTTGATAAATTAGAATTGGATAAATTAATTATTTTAATTAATTTAATATTATTTTTTTTGATAATATTATTTTCCAATGATCTTTCTTTGTACATAAATATTGTAAACATTAAAGCTAATGCAACCGATAACATACAACATAAAATATTGTAAAAACCATTTAAAGCATTTGGCAGTAATTCAACAGTAACTATTTCTGGGTTAATTGGATTTGAGAAAAATCCAAAGAACGAAAATACTCCTAATCCAGTACCTACTCTTTGTGAAACACTAAGCATATTGCTTAAGCAACCTGCAAAGAATGCTCCAAGAGTACCTGCAATAAAAGGCCTTACTTTTGGTAGATTAATACCATAAACAATCGGTGCTGGAACTCCAAAGAAACCTGTAATTACAGTTGAACGAGCTTCTCTTTTAGTTGAACCATTTTTAGATATTATTATAACTGCAACAACAGCTCCAACTTGTCCTCAAACAGAAAACTCTCCTCCTGGAGTTAAATAACTAACCCCATCAGTTAATACTTGCATTTGAGAAATTTGTCCTACAGCAGAATGCATTCCAATAACAACTAATGGCTGTCAAATCAGAGCATAAATACCAGTTCCAATTCCTAATGGAGCTGCTGTTACAAATCTTAAACCTACTGCAATTAATTGTTCAAAAATATATCAAATAGGTCCAATGATAAAGAATGTTATTAGAGCTGAAATTAATAATGTTAACGCTGATTTTAAAATTAATTCCAAAGATTTAGGAACTCAAGTTGCAATTCAGTTATCAACTTTTTTTGTAATTATAATTGCCAATATTACAACAATTATTCTTGCTCCTTGAGGCATTATTTTTATTGAAGAAAGACCAGATCAAACAGGATCATTAGGACTTATTCCTGTTTTAAATAAGTCTCAAGTATAACCAAAACCGATTGGTCCTCCATCACCAAATATTAATGGGCTTCCTAAAATAATAGAAATACTCATAGCAATATACATATTTAATTTAAAATACCTGGCAGCACTTAGTCCTGCCAATACTCCCATAAACCTTAAGGGAGTATTGGATATTACATATAAAATAGCTCATAAAACATTTGTTTCTTTAATAAATTCTTGTCCTGGTTTTAAGCCACTCTCTGGCATTTTTAAAACTATATCTGGCATTATTTTTGAAATCTGTAAAACTCCAACAAATGCCATTATAATACCTGACCCTATCATAATTGGAATTAATGGCATCGATATTGAAGAAATTACAACTAACATTCTTTTTTTAAAAGACATTTTTCTATTTGCTAATAAATCAAATTCTCCTGAATTTTCAATTATTTTTAAAGCGTTATACAATTTGTAAACGTTTTTTCCTAAAATTAATTGTAATTCATTATTTTTTCAAACAACTGCCTTTATTTGGGAGATTTCTTGAAGTGAATTAATGTCTACAAGACTTTTATCTTTTATTTTAAACCTAAGACGAGTTGAACAATTGTAAGAATTACTATAATTTGCTTTTCTTCCAACAAGTTCAATTACTCTTCTTGCAAGTAAGTCTCAATTTGAACTAGTTTTAAAATATTTATCAACTTCAATTTCCCTTTCAGGTTCCAAAATAGATTCAAAAGTTCCTATTAATTGACCTTTTTTAACTTTTGTAGGTCCTGTAAAATAGGGTTTAAAAGTTCAATTTAACCTATTAGATTCATCATTAATTACAACAGCAATATTAGTATTTTTGTGGACTACTTTTAAATATTCCAAATTTACTTTTGCAATTTTTTCAAAATTTTTTAATTTATCATCTTGTTCTTTTACAATTTTAAAATATTTACTATCCTCTAATTCAAAGTCAAGACACATATTAATCATGATTGAAGAGTTCAAATTATTTTGCTTCAAAAATAAACCATGATTTGTTTCAAAAATTAAATCAACATTTGCATTTTCAATTGGGTTATAGATTTCATTTGATGTTGCAGATATAAAATAACCTATTCCTAGAGAGTTATTTTTAAAAACTTTATCATCAATATTTTCTATTAAATCAATTACTCCATCACAAACAGCATAAACATTTAAAATTTTTTTCTGCATAAGTAATTCCTTTCAAAAGTTTAATTATTACAGGATTACTAAGCAATTTTTGAAGCTTCTTTATCTAGACCAATTCTTTGATAAGTTTCTAGAGGAGCATCAACTGTTTTCATTTTTTTAACCATTTTTTCAATCATCATTTGTTCAATTTTTTTATCTTTTAATGGATTTAATTGATTTGGATCATTTTCTAAATCAAATAATAGATTTCCATATTTAAATGAGTTTGCACTAAGTAAAGGTATATCTAAATTAAATTTCATCATTGGCATTCAATTTGAAAATCTTGTTCCTTTTACATATTGCATATCATTTAAAAAGATATCAGGTAAAAATCCTTTCATGAAATTAAAGTTCAATGTGTATTGTGTATTTGGAGAGTTTTTTTCATCTTTAGCAGCTTTCATATAAACATATTTTCCATCATATATATTTACATGTCCTCCATTAATACCAAATAAAATTTCTTTATGATTATTTTTATCTTTTCTTAGTGCTTCATAAATTGAATTACCATCTCGATCAAAATCGTCTTTCATATTAAAGTATTCCAAAATTGTTGGAGCTATGTCAATTGTTTGACATAATTTATCAAATCTTTTTCCATCCATATTTGCAAATTCAGGAATATGTAAAAAGAACGGTGTGTGAATTAATTCATCATATCAAGGTGAAGATGATTTACCAACAAAATTATGTTCTCCAGTTAAAAATCCATGATCTGTATTTACAATTAGCATTGTGTCTTTTCACAAATCATTTTCGTCAAAATAATCTAAAATTTTTCCCAAGTATTCATCAATCATTGAAATTAGTGCGGCATATTCAATTTGAAGTTTTTTAACATTTTCAGATTCCTTTTCTTCATCATAGTGACTATATTTTGGTCAATTCGGAATATTGTCTGTATATGTAGCTCCATAAATATCTCTATATTTTTGAGGCATTACAAATGGTTCATGAGGATCAAAACATTCAATTTGTAATAATCAATTATCTAATTCCTTATGTCCTTTCAAAAAATCAATACCTGATAACATTGTTTGGACACTAGAATAACTTGTATCTTCTTGTGTTAAATGAGCCAAATTTGATTTTCCATATTTCAAAAAATTTCATTTCTCTTCTGTAGTTGATGGGTCAAAACTAGTATTTAAACCATTTTCATGAGGTTGATCGTGATTTTTACCATAAGCTGCCGGTATTCATTGATCATATTCTTGTCCCCTATAACCTTCTCAAGTGTTATATCTTGTATGATAAGTCCCTCCACCATCTTCTCAATAATGTCAATGGTCAGTTGTTAAATGAGTATAAATATTATTATTTTTCAAATGCTCAAATATTGAATTATCAAAAGGTTCTAATTGTCCTCAACTTCTATGTAAAAAATTATATCTTCCAGTATGAATTTCTCTTCTAGCAGGCATACATGGCATACTTCCTGCATAAAAATTATCAAATGTAATTGTCTTTTCTCCTAATCTTTTAAAGTTTGGCGCATGAACTCAATCATTGCCATAATTAGGTAAGTACTTTCTTGTTAATGTATCAAACATTAATATAACTGCTCTCATTTTTTTCTCCTTTGTAGAATGTTAAACATTCTACAAATATAATATAGTAAATATTCCAATATTAATACTTATTTTGGAATATTTTACTATCCAAAAAGGAAATTAAAAATAATATTAGATTTAATTAAATTAGATCTAATATTATTTTGATAATAGATATTCAGATTACAATTATTAATAATCACTTAATATAAATTTCTTTTTTAATAATTTTTTTTAAATAGATGGCTGCAATAAATCCTAGTATTACTGGAATAGCAAAAACTAAATTTTTGATTCAAACTTCTTTTACAGTTCAAGGATTATAGCCCATAGAAATAGGATTTAAAATCAAAGAAATAAACGAAGAAATCATTATTAAAGTATGAGAGATTGGTGCAGCTGTACTTATTTTTAAGGAAAAAATTATTATAAGTAAAGGCATTATGATTGGACCTCCACCCATTCCAGTTAGAGATGTTATAATACCGCCAATAAAAGAAATTAGAGATAAAAGAAGAATATTAATTTTTTCCCCTTCATTACTTGTAATATAAAAATTTTTATTAAGCTTATATACTTTTTGACTATTATCTTTTATTTTTAAAAAATACTCTGAGTAAATTAGCATAAAGGTCACAATTACTAAAGTAACTGCTACTATAATTTTGATTACACTATCTGAATTAATACTTTTTGATATTGTATTTCCAATTAAAATTGATATTGTCGAAAAGACAATACCAACTAATAAAATTTTGTAATTAAGTCTCTTTTTAATAATTTCAATTAACACATTCATGGAAGAACCTAAAAATACTAAAAAAGTCGATATGTACTTTATTTCATTTAATTCATCATTTAAAAAAAGTAAAAATAAAGGCACATAAAGTACCCCACCACCAACTCCAGAAATAGATCCCAATATTGATATCAATAAAATAATAATTGATAGCCATAATAATGTAATTCCCATTTTTTATATCTCCAAATAAATTTTACAATAATAATTGCATTTTTTGGAAAAAATTCTATAATAAGTAATGGAGGATAAAAATGATTTTAATACAAAGTGGTACTTTTTTAATGGGTGGCGATGCCGAAGATGGTTTTATATATGATAAAGAAGGACCACCTACTCTTATAGATATTAATGCGTTTTATATTGATGAAACTTCTGTAACTAATGCAGAATTTCAAAAATTTACAAATGAAACTGATTATATAACCGAAGCTGAAAAATTTGGAAATTCATTTGTATTTGCAGGATTATTAAGTGATGATGAAAGACTTACATATCAAAAAGCTGATTTAATGGGAATTTGATACGATGTTCCTGGAGCAAATTGAAGACATCCACAAGGACCAAAAACAAATATTGCCGATAAAATGAACAACCCAGTTGTTCACGTATCTTTATTTGATGCTATTGAATATTGTAAATGAGCTGGAAAAAGATTACCAACCGAAGCTGAATGAGAATATGCAGCTCGAGGAGGTTTAGTACAAAATAAATTCAGTTGAGGAAATGAATTAAAACAAAATAATAAATATAATCTAAATATTTGAAATGGAGACTTTCCATTTGGCAATACTTTAGAAGATGGTTATTTAGATTTAGCTCCTGCAAAATGCTTTGATCCTAATGGATATGGAATTTATCAAATGTTAGGAAATATTTGAGAATGATGTATCAATGTAAAAAATGTTCCGCTAGAATATTTTAAAAAAAATAGCACTAAGGAAATAATAGATTTAGAAATCAATGAAAGTAAAGACTATGCCCTTCGAGGTGGTTCATATTTATGTCATGATGGTTTTTGTAAAAGATATAAGGTTTATTCTAGAAATGGAACAGCTCCTAGATCAACTGCAGGAAATATGGGATTTAGATGTGTTAAAGATGTTTAATAAAATAAAAAAAGTATTTAAAACAAAAATTTAAATACTTTTTTTATTTTTTATATTTACTGTTTAACAAAATGTCTTATAGTTTTTCTAAGAAAGATAACGCTCCAATATATTTAACAGCTTTATTTGCAAACTTATTAGCTTTTGAAACTATTTCAATTATCTTTTCCTTTGATGAGTTAACATCTATTTTTTCCTTTACATACTCATTTATCAAACAAGAAATAAATGCATCACCAGCTCCTGTTGTATCAGCAATTACATCAGATTTTATAGTTGGTACAAAAATTATTTCATTATTTCAACTACACATTGTATCTTTACTACCTCTTGTTATACAAATTAAACTCTTTTTATTTTTATTCATAAGAATTTTTAATGCTTCTTTTTCATCTTTTATTTTTGTTAATAAAAATAATTCTTCATCACTTAATTTAATTAAATTTGCAGTTTCTAAAAATTGTTCACATAAATTTGTAAATTCCTTAACTTCATTTTCAGTTACTCAAAGCTTATCTCTAAAATTTGGATCAAAACAAAATTTTATTTTATTTTCCTTTGCAAATTTAAATAAATCTCAATAGGATTTATTTAAATTTCCTGGTAAAAAAGCTGTTGCACTACCAAAATGAATAAAATCAATTTCTTTTAATTTATCAGTATCAATATTTTCTAACTTAAAATCGGCATCACTATTTCTTATGAATTCAAAAAATCTTTCTTTATTTTCATCTAATGTAACTTTTGCAATAGTTGTTGCAAGTTTTGAATATTGAATGAACTGCTTTTTTATATTAAATTTATTAATTAATAATTCTATCTTCTCTTTATACTCATCGTTTCCTAAACTACCCATAAAAAAACTTTCATTATTTTTTAAAGCCGCAATTGAACAAGCAACATTAAAACTTGCTCCTCCTACTTCAACTTGTAATTCACTATTATTAGAATATACATCTACTAGAACTTCACCTATTGAGATTATTTTTTTCATATTTATTTTTCCTTTAATTCATTTTTAAAAATAATATTATTTCAAACATATTTATTTGAATCCAGTTGAAATACTTTTAAATTTTTTAAATTAGTTTCTATTTGATTATGATTTTTAATAAAAAATCTTAAGGAAATTGCATGCTCTCCCTCATTAATAAATATTTCTAAACAACTTCTATCTATTAAAATTCTTATTGAATCAATTTTTAAATTATCAAAATTTATTTTTGATGGCAAATTTAATTCATCATTGTAATCCATTAAGCTTCTATCAATTGAAAAAATATTATTTTCATTTTTGATGATAATATTTTTTTTCTTACTTTTAATTATAATTTCAAAATTTTCATTTGCAACTTTTTGTGAAATAATTTCTACAATTCCATTTTGATAATTAAAAATATTATTTTTTAAATCGATTTTATTTAATCTTAATTTTTCTAACTCTTTAACTGGCATTTGATATAATAAGTCATTTTTTAAAGTTAATTGTCTAGGTACAGTTAAATGATTACTTCAAGTTTTTAATTCCTTTGGAAAAGGATTTGATTTTGAATTTCCCAATCAACCTAACATAATAATTCTATTTTCAGTATTTGAAAATATCTGAGGTGCATAAAAATCAAATCCTAAATCAATTTTTTTTAATTTTGATTTAAATTTAAAATTAGCTTTATTATCAACTTTTACTTCTCTATATTTAACAAAATGACTTCCTTCTGCTAAAGAAGTTTCTTGTTCTAAACATGCAAAGATATATTCCTTATTCTCTATATTAAAATAATTTGGGCACTCAACCATATAGGAATTTTGCTCATCATTTTCATCTATTAAAATATCTTTGCTTCATTTTCATTCTTCATCTTGGAACTCATAAACGTTTAGTACTCCTTTGTTTTCCAAAGTTTGTGCACCATTTAACATAAAGAGTTTATTATCTTTTTCAAAAACTACTGGATCTCTAAAGTGACCAGTATATTTTTTTAAATCACATTCAAATAACAATTCTTTAGATACAACTTTTTCTTTTAAATCAATTAATGCTTTTAAAGTATAACTAGTTCTTTCTAAATCATTGAACTTAACATTACCTGTATAATAAATTTCCATTTCACCATTTTTATTAACTCTAGCGCTTCCAGAAAAGACTCCATTTTTATCATAATCAGTTGAAGGAATTAACGTTAAACCTTCATAAACATAATTAATAAAATCTTTTGTAGTATACAAAGCTCAAGACTTATTATAATGTTGAATACTAAAAGGACAATTTTGCATAAAAATAAAGTATTGATCTTTATAAAATACTAAACCATTTGGATCATTTGTTGAACCAGAAAAACCTGCCAAGTGAAATTGATTATTATATCAATTCTTTATTTTTTTATTATGATATTTTTGAAATAAGTTTAGGTGATTTTCATTAATTAAACTATATTTTTCTCATTTCATTTTTTATACTCCCTTATTTTTTAATTTTTTTTCTTCTTTCAGTTTTATTTTTTCAAGTTTATTATTTTTTGATTCTTCTTTTTCTTTTTGTTTTATTTGTTTTAATTCTTCAATATATTTTTCATATTTAATTTTATCTTCTTTTAGTTTTTTCTCTTTTGTTTTCATACTTAACAATTTTTTCTCAGCTTTGTTAATTAATAATTGATAATTTTTTGTATCTTTATTTTGTTGTATATTTTTAATTTCAATTTGTTTATTAACAATTTTTGTTGCTTGCTTATCAATTTGCTTTTGAGAAATTTTTCTTCCTGCTTCTCAATAGAAAAATATAACTAAAGCGAATGCAGAACCAAATGAAATAATATTTACTAAAATAATTAATATTAATTTAACTCAATCTCCTGAATATAATAATAATCCAGGAATTACAGTTACACCCATTCCAGGACATGTTACATTTAATAATCCTGCAAAGAATCCCCCAATAAATCCACCAATTGAAGCATAAATGAATGGTTTTATTTTAGGTAAATTAACTCCAAAAATTGCAGGCTCTGTTATACCAAACATTGTTGATACTGCAGATGACATACCCAAATTTTTTTCTTGTTTTGATTTTGTTTTAAGCGCCACTGCCATTGCAGCTCCACCTTGTGAAATAATTGATGCAGTTCAAATAGCATTAAATATTGAACCAGTTACTTCTGCATTAACTCCTTGAGGAATGCTTCCATCAATTACTAATTGCATTTCTAAACCTTGTAAAACTTGATGACAACCTGTTATAACAATTGCTTGTAGTAAACCTGCAACTATTCCTGTACCAAATCCAAATGGTATTGCTAAAATAGATTTGGTTCCTATTAATACACCTTGTTCTACTAATAATAAAATTGGTCCTAATATAAATAAAGCTGCCAACAATGCAATTAAAATTGTTAGAAATGGTGTAAAAATAATATTTACAGATTTAGGCATTCATGTTTTTATAAACTTTTCAAGATAAGCCACACCAATTCCAACTACTAAAGCTGGTAAAACAGAACCTTGATAACCTGTAATTGGAATTATTCAAACCATTTTAGCAGTAACTGGAGTATCCAATCATTTTAAACCAGCTGCAATTCACTCTTCTTGCTTTCCACCATTAGCTTCAAAATTACTTTGAGCATTATAAGCTGCAATTAATCCCTTGTCAGGCAATAATGGATTAATTAACATTAATCCAATAATAATACCCAAAACAGGATTTCCACCAAATCTTTTAACAGTTGACCAACAAACTAATACGGCTAATGAACTAAAAGCAGTTTTAGTTACAATATCTACTATTATTCATAATAATGAATCTGATTCAGGATCATATGGAATTAAATTTTTAATTAAAGCAGCAAAACCCATTGCCAAACCTGCAGCTACAATTGCAGGAATAATTGGTAAGAATATATCTCCCAAAGTCTTCATGCTCATTTGTATTCACGCAAATTTTCCACCACTATTTCTTAAAGCTTCTTTATTTGCTTTTGCTTTAAGTTTAAATTCTTCATAAGAATCACTTTTTGATATGCTATCTAATTCATCCAATTTAGAATTAACTTCCAAAATTTTTTGCACTTCACTATATGTTGCTTCAACAACACCAGTTCCTAAAATAATCTGCAATTGATTTTGAGTTCAATTTGTACCTTTTGCAATTGGTGAAGATTTTATTTCACCAATATTGACTTTTGATTTATCAATTACATTAAAGCGCAATCTTGTTACACAATGTAAATAAGATTCAATGTTTGCTCTTCCCCCAACAGCATTAATAAATTTTTCTGCTTCTTGTGCATAATTAACTTTTTTCATTATTTTATACCCTCACTTGTTACTTTATTAAATTATTTTCTTCATTCAATAAAATTTCATTTAAAGTATTTTGGATCATATCAGCTCTTTCTAAACTCTAACATTTCACCAAAAATATCATAGACTTTTCCTAAATCAAGAATAAAGTTAAATGAATCTTTATCTTTAAAATTATTTAATAGATCATTATTATCACTTTCATTAACAAAAGATATTTCCTTAGAAGAGTGACTTATAATTGAATTAGAATTATTTTCAATTCAAAGCATTAAACCACTTTCGTTTAATTTTTCAATTGTTATACTTTTGAATTTATCTCTTAATATATAACTTTCCTGATACAAAATTATTTCATCTGTATTTGTTTTTCTTAGACATTTAAAATACAATAATTTTTTGCCTTCTTGGAATCCTGTCATTTTAGATAATTGCTTATTGCAAGTAATTTCAACTAAGTCATAATATTTATTTTTTGAGCCTGGGAAAAGTTCTCTAAAACTAAATAATAAATTATTAGATATTTTATCTTGAACAACAAAACCCTTTCCATTAATTGACTTAACAATTTGCAATTCAATTAGTTTATTAAAAGCTATTCTTATTGGCTGTTCTGAATAACCAAATTTAGTTTTTAACATATTTTGACTAGGTAAAATTTCTCCAGGAAGAACTTTATTTTCTCTAATTAAATACATTAAATAATCGAATATAACTTCTCATTTTTTATTCATAGTATAATCCCTTTATTAAATTAATTATACTACTTTAAGTAATTTTCAAGAGATTTTTTACCTCATTTAGTTTTTAAAAATCCAGTACTTACCCCCGCAGTGACTCCCCCAGAAATTAACATGGCAATTGAGATATGTGCTCCCATTGGAACTGATTGTAAAACTGAATTAATTCCTTCTTGATTAAAGTATTCAACAGTATGTGAAGTTGTTCAATCAAATTGGACAAGTCCAATTCAACTTGCACTTCCAAGTGAGTTTGCAACTGTGTGTGTCATTCCTAATCATCAACCAGCAATTCCACTTCCAATTGCAGCTGCAATAAATAAAGGTTTTACTTGTAAGTTAATTCCAAACATTGCTGGTTCTGTTATACCAGTATATCCTCCAATTGCACTAGAACTAGCTTTTGTAATTTGTTCCTTATCTTTTTTTACAAAGAAAATTAGCATTAAAGCAGCTGTTCCCTGAGCAATATTTGAAACACAAGCTACTGGTGTTATAAATGAAAATGAATGACCATATTTTAATTGACTATCAACTAATAATTGTGTTTCAATTGGTAAAAATCCTTGATGTAAACCTGTAATAACAAGAAATGGATAGAAGAAGGCAAAGATCATTCCACCAAAACCAATAAAACTTCAATTTGTATATTTAAATATTCCTGCTAAACCAATTGATATTCCTTTTCCAATAATTTGCCCCAAAGGTCCAATTACTCAAAAAGCTAATCATGATGATACTAAAATTGTTCCTAACGGAATTACTAATATAGCAATTACATTTGGAGTAATCTTTTTCAATAGTTTCTCTAAATTTACAGAAAGAGCTAAAACTAATAAAACCGGAACTATCTGAGCTTGATAACCAATTAATTTAATTTTAAAAAATCCTCCAGCAACTCCGCCAAACACTTGATAATAAATACCTACTGTTTTATTTAAAGCTTCTAAATACCCTTCATCTTCTGGTCCAATAACAGGCAGACCATTATTTATTAAGTACTCACTAAAAGCTGATTTTCTTGCCTCTTCTATTGCACTTGCACTAGCTCCTAAATCAAATTCTAATAATACTGGCGTACTTGTTGAATAACTATTTAATAATCCTGGTGATATTAAAACCAGTCCCATTGCCATTCCTAAATAAGGATTTCCTCCCCATTTTTTTGCTGCAGTATAACCTACAAATGCTGGAATTGAACCTAATATTGCTCCTCCAATTACATCAAGTAATTTTGTAAAACCTGATGAAGGTGCAAATGATCCAATTAATGATTTAAGTGCTAAAGACATACCCCCAGCAATAAATACTGGAACTAAAGGTACAAAAATTGAAGCAAAGGAATTCATTCCCCTTTTTGAAATCATAAATAAATTAGATTTAACAGAAACATCTTTTCTCCAAAATGGCTCTTTATTTTCTATTTTTAATTCTCCATCAATAGAATTATTATTAAGAACAATATCAATTTGTTTATAGAGTTTATCTACAACCCCAGCACCAATAATAATTTGATGTTGATTTTCTTGTTTTTTATATCCTTTAAATAAAGGATGCTTTTTAACTTGCTCTAAATCAAATTTATCATCATCTTTTAATACAAATCTTAATCTAGTTGCACAATGCTGAATTTCTTTGATATTTTCTTTACCACCAAGTAAATCAATCATTAGTACAGCATTGTCATAAAATATATTTTTTGACATTTTGAACACCTTCAAACCTTTTCATATTAATTATTTAACTTTATAAGAAAAATATATATACCTATAATCATAAGTTTTAATTAATAAAATATACTGCTAAAATGAAATTGTAAAAAAGCAAAAAAAATAACCAATATTAAGGACATAACATTGGTTATTGGAAATATTTTTTTAAGACTAATACTATTAAACATTTATTCGGAAAACTATGAGTAGTTATATAAGTAAATAGTAAATTTATAAATAATTATAAAACAGGATTTTAAGAACAAAGAAATAATCCCATTTGTTGTTTATTTATTTAAAAGTATTAGTAATATGAGAAAAACATTTGTGAAGGAGATTTCTCCCCTCCATTTATATTGTTTCAAAATTTAAGGAAAAAATCTATACACTTTTATAAGTTAAAATGAATTACTCAACTTAAAAATGTTTTATAAAATGCTTTATTTCTTAATAAAACATTTTTAAGTTTCATTTTACTATTTGCTTTTTTTTTTTTTTTTATAATTAGAAAGTGTTAGTTATTTCCTATTATAACTAACACATCTTTTATAAAAATATAATTAGTTTTAAATTAATTTGACTCTATTAAGTTGTATAATAATAAAATAATTAAGGGGGAAATTAATTTATGAAAAATAAAGTGTGATTTATTACAGGGGCAAGTCAAGGATTTGGTCTAATATTTGTTAAAAAATTATTAGAAAAAGGACATTGTGTTTTAGCAACAAGTAGAAATCCAGAAAAAATAGTTCAAGAAATTGGCAAAAATGAAAATTTGTTAGCAGTTAAAGTTGACTTATCAAAACAAAAAGAATTGGATAAAGCAATGAAACAATGTTTTGATAAATTTGGTTCAATTGATATTTTACTAAATAATGCGGGATATGGTCAACTATGAACTTTCGAAGAAACTAGTGATGAAGAAATTAGAAAATGTTTTGAAGTCAATTTTTTTGGAACACTAAATGCAACTAGAGCAGCATTGCCATATATGAGACAACAAAAATCAGGACATATTTTTACAACTTCATCTGTTTGAGGATATGTAGGAGATCCCTATATTTCTACTTATGCAGCTGTTAAATTTGCAACTGATGGTTGAACAGAAGCACTAAGTCATGAACTTGAAAATTTAAATATTGGTGTAAGTTGTATAAAACCAGGAGGTTTTAGAACAAACTTTTTAGAATCAACTTCAATGGTTACTGGTGAAAGTAAAATTGAGGACTATAAAACTGCAAGAGATGCTTATTTTGATGGAATTGCAAAATTTAATAAACAACAAGATGGAGATCCAGAAAAATATTGTGACTTTATTATTAATTTAACTAATAAAACTACAAAACCACCTCTTCATATTTTTACAGGTCGAGATGCTTATAAAAAAGCAGAAACTAAAATTGCAAATTTAAAAAAAGATATGAAAATATTAAAAAAAGAAGCTACAAATTTACATGTAAAGTAAATTTTATTGCTAATGAACATAGAAATAAAAAAGATAACTAAATCTAGTTATCAAAAATTTATTTATATGTTCATTTTTTATTTTTTAGCAGTTCATTTAAAAGTTAAAGTAGTAATTGTAAAAATTGCAATAAGTATCAATATAGCCCCAAGTACTGGTTGTCATGTTGCTGTAAAGTCTTTTGAACCATCATGCAAATTAAATCCACTATCTCATCCCTTATCGCTTCAACCTCTTGTTGCATATAAAAATATAAAAACTGAATATTTATGAGGAATGAAATATGTAAATATAATCATTCCTTTGCTTGATTCAAATGTTTCTGGAGGTAGCATTATCCCAGACAAGAATATACTAAAAAAGTAAATCATCATAATCATACCTTGCATTGAACCAACAGAACTAAATAGTCCCCCAAACATTGTTGCTAAAGCAATTGAAGTTAAAGTTATTAAAATCATTGATAATAATAAATAACCTCAATGAACTCCTCCTAAAAGCTTTGCAAAAGTAGGATCATTTTTATTTAAAGCTAAACTATAAATTTCAGAGAAAATTAGATTAAAGATCATCATTAATATAAATGATATTATTCCAGCAATTAAGTAGACAAATCAAAGAGCTCCAATAAACATCCCTTTTCTGATTCCAGTTATATCAATTCTTTTCAAAAAAACAGAGTTTTTTCATTCAACTACTGCTGGTGCTAATAATGTTAAGCAAGTAAGACAAGGCAATAAAGTATAGGCGAATAAAATTGAATTAGGATTTCCATTTCCACCAATAGCTGCTTTTTCACCCATTATAAAGAAAAACATAATGTTAAAAAAAATTGGAACAATAAGCATAAAAATTATTGATTTTGGTTCTTTAATAAAAGATTTAGAAAGTAATAAAGATAAATTATTAAATATACTAATTTGTTTTTTAATATTTACATCCTTTTGTTTTTTTAATTTATTCATATTATATTTCTCCCTTAAAGAATTTATCCATTAGAGCTCTAACTGATTTGTGTTTTTTAATTGTATTGACTATTGAGTCATCATAAAAAACTTTACTATCTTTTATTATAATTAAGCGATCACACATTTCTTCAACTTCTTCTGGGTGATGGGAAACTAACAGTAAAGTTTGATTAAATTCTTTTGTATTTTTTGAAAAGAAATCAATAATTTTAAATTGTAATTCCATATCTAAACCCGTTGTTAACTCATCTAGAATTATAATTTTTGGATTATTCATAATTGAAATCATTGCATTAAATCTTTGTCTTTGCCCACCACTTAATTTTTTAAGAGGTCTGTCAATAAATTCATCAATTTCAAAAACTTTTTTAATTTTTTCTTCTCACTCTTTTGTTAATTTTGGATAAACTGCTTTATAGAAATCCAACATATTATGTGCTGTAATCCCTGTTGGTCAATTACCTTCTTGTAATTGAATTCCAATTTCTTGCTTAATATTGTCTTCCAAATTAATTTTAATTTCTCCTGAATCAGGTTTAGAAAATTGTGCTATCATTTCAACTAATGTAGTTTTTCCACAACCATTGGCTCCCATTAAAGCCACCTTTTGACCCTCTTTTATTTCTAAATTAAAGTCTTTAAAGATAACTTTTTTACCAAATGCTTTTGAAATATTATTAATTTCTATTAAAGTTTTCATATAAATTCTCCTTATAAGTATTTACTATAACATATTTTTAAATTAAAAAAATAAACATTAAGTTTATTTTTTCAAATATTTTTAGATACATAATTCTAAATTAAATTGCTAATTATAACTAAGCTATTGAATATTAAATTATTTTAACTATATATATTTTTTTTGAATTTTCTATTAGCAAAAAATATGAAAATGACATCTAATATTATATAAAATAAATAAATATAAATTATTAAAAATATTCCCTTTTCTTTTGGTTTTATACCTTGATCAAATATACTTGAGTCTGTACTCAATTGACTAGTTTCATCATTTTGAACTCTATCTATATCTTCTTTGACATTTTTTAAATCAAATCTTGACTTAAGAGTTTTATAATTATTCATAGGTCCTATATTTGAAATATAATCACTATTAAAGTTATTATCTATATTTACTTCATTTAAAAATGAATTAAATGTAAATATATTTAAAAAAGATTCAACATTATTTTTAATAAAAATCTTATTATAATTTTCAAAAGTAAATGATTCTCCAAAATAATTTTCAGTATATATTTTATTTGAATTTAATGGTATTTTCATTGAATAAGCTCAATAAGTAAACAACATCTGAGAAAACAAAAGATATTCTGGTGCATTTTTGTAAAATTCATTAACTTTTAGTTGTTTTTCAGTTTTATTACTACTTTCTCATTCACCAAAATCAGATCCGATATTATTTTTAAAATATAAGTTCATATATCTACCATATTGAAAGAAAAATAATTTACGTTTATTTAAAAATAAAATTAAATCAGAGTATTTATTTCAATATTTATTATCTTTTTTAAGCTCTTTAATAAAATATTTTGTATCAAAATTTATTTTATTTGAGTTTTTAATGTTCATCGGCATCATCTCTAAATTATATGGGCTTTTTCAATCTTTTAAAACCTCATAAGTATCAAATGCAAAACTACCCAATATTTTATTACCATCATTGATAATTAGATCATCTTGCAAAATTTCTTCTGTAGTTTCATCACTTTTTACATTTAAAATTTGACCCATTTTATAAAAACGAGCAGTTTCTGGATCTAATGTGTTACCATATTCGTGAAAAAAAGTTGCTAAATTAATCTTTTGCTCACCCGAAGCATTTCAAATATTTTTTGCAAAATTTGGAGCTATAAAAATATCTTTAAAATACTCATCATTTTTATATTGTTCGTAAAATTCATATCCCATATTTATTTTTACATTTACTTCAGACATTCTCTTTACATCATCTACTGGAGAACTACTAATTATCTGTTTTCCAATATAATTAAATAAGCCCGAGAATGATAAAATAAACACAAGGAATGAATTTATAATTGAAGCACTATTTTTCTTAAAATAACTAAAAATTAATACTGAAAATGAAACATAAAATATTGTTATAAACAATAATATCAAATAAGGTTTTATTACATAATAATAATATGTTCTATTGGTATCTTCATTTCCAATTAAGAAAAATAAACTTGTAATTAAATTTATAATAATTAATAAGTATAAAAATGCTAGAATAAATAAAATTCTTGTAAAAAACATTATATTTTTATTAATACCATGTCTTTGTTCCATATTTAATATATTTAAAGTTGTACTACTTTTAAATAATGTTGATGTCAATATTATTGAAAAAATACCTATAAAAAGATAATTAAATAAATTACTTAATATTAAAATTGCAGTACTACTTGCGTCAATAAATTCATTTTTCAAATTTATCAAAACAATTTGAAAAATGAGATTAATAATTAAAAAGATTAAACTAAACAATAATGTTTTTCATTGCCTTAGAAAAAATATGAAATTCAAATTGAATATCATTTTGAAATTTAAGTATCCATTATTCATAAACTTCCCTCAACAAATCTATATTCATTTTTTTATTAGTATAATATTTTTGATAAATATCTTGAATACTATTTTTTTTATTATCAAAATATTCATCATATAAAATTTTTCCCTTTTTAATTAAAATTACTCTATTTGCAATAAGTTGTAATTCTTCTGCTAAGTGACTTGTAATAAGCATCCCTATCTTTAATTCACCAAGATACTTAATTATTTCTAAAAACTCAATTTTTGAATCAATATCCAAGTTAGCTGTAGGTTCATCAAAAAAGATGAATTTTGGTTCAGTAAGCAATACACCTGCTAAAATAGCTTTCTTCTTTTGTCCAGATGAAAGATTTTTTAATTTTTTATTTATTAAATCTTCTATCTCAATCATTTTTAATATTTTTTCTTGCTTTTTAATAAAAATATCTTTTTTCATATTATTTAATTTTGATAAATATCAAAGATATTGTTTTAAAGTCAATTCCAAAGGAATACTATTTTGATCTGAGAAAAATGATATTTTTGTTAAATTTTTTCAAATATGCAAATTCTCATTATCAAATTCTATATTTCCAGAATCTAATTTTACAAGATTAAATATTGATTTTATTAAAGTAGTTTTACCTGAACCATTTTCCCCAATTAAAGCAATAATATCACTACTTTTAAATTCTAAATTTACATCTTTTAATTCAAAGTTTTGATAGACTTTTGAAATATTATTAATTTTAATCATTTTTTCCCCCAAAAAAGTTATCTATAAAATAACTATAAATTTTATATTATTATGCAAATTTAATTAAAAATATTTTTTATTTATTACATAATAATTTTAATACAATTATTAATAATTAACATAAAAAATTTTATCAAATTTTGCAATATGAAATAAAAAGTACTTCTAAAGCACTTTTTATTTCATATTTATTAATACATATCTATTCTTTTTTGATGTCTTCCACCCTCAAAATTCGCATTAATTCATTCATTAATTATCATTTTTGCAAGTTCTAATCCTATAACTCTTGACCCCAATGATAAAATATTTGTATTATTATGCTCCTTTGAAAGTTTAGCACTATAAGGTTCACTACAAACAACAGCTCTTATTCCCTTTATTTTATTAGCAGCCAATGATATTCCAACACCTGTTCCGCAAAAAATAACACCTAAATCAACTTCTTTATTTGCTACTAATTTTGCAACCTCTTTTCCAAATAATGGGTAGTCGGTTCTTTCAAGTTTATTTGTACCAACATCAATTATTTCATAACCTAATTCATAAAATCATTTCTTTATTGGTTCTTTTAAAACCAAACCAACATGATCACTACCTATTGCTATTTTCATTTTATAATTCCCTTTCAATTTTTAGTAATTGTTCTTTTAAATTAGCTTCTTTATTATTTATAAATGCTCCAACTACAAGAACTTCAGCTCCCTCTAACTTTAATTTTTCATATGTATTTTCTCTTACACCACCATCAACTTGTATAAAGTAATTTAATTTACTATTTATTTTATATTTTGACAAATAATTTAAATTATCATAAACTATTTCATTAAGCTTTTGCCCATTAAATCCTGGTTTAATTGCCATGCACATTACACCATCAAGTAATTTTAAGTATGGTTTTAAAACTACAGGATTTGTTTCTGGATTTATTGCTAAAATTGCTTTCATTCCAGTTTTTTTTATCTCTTTAATTATATTAATAATATTTTCGTGACTTTTATTAGTAACTGATTCAAAATGAAAATTAAAATGATTTGCTCCAGCTTCTGAAAAAGATTTAATATATCTTTGCGGTTCTAAGCACATTAAATGAACATCAATAATTAAATTTTTATACTTTTCCTTTATATCTTTACAAAATTTTTGACATAAAGCATAGTTATTTACAAAATTGCCGTCCATTATATCAACATGAATTCAATCAACACCAGCATTAACTAATTGATCAAGTTTTTTACCTATTTCTAAAAAATTAAATACATATATAGATACTGCAACTTTTGTTTTCATATTATCTACCTAATTTCTCTTTTACATTTAATGAAATATTTGAAACTTGAGGGCCATAAATTATTTGAATGTTTTCACCCTTTTTTATTATTCCCATATTTCCCGTTTGATTTAAAATATCTTCATTTATTAATCGAGAGTCTTTGACTTTAATTCTTAATCTTGACGCACAATTATTAACTTCTAATATATTTTCTTGTCCACCAAGTCCATTAATTATTTTATTTGTCTGTTCAATTGTATAAACTATATCTTTACTATTTTTAGTCTTATTTAAGGATTGCTCAGTTTTTTGAAGTGCTATATCTTCTTCTTGAGAATTTCTTCCTGGAGTTTTAAGATCTTTAAATTTGATTAATGATCAAAATGAAAAGAAATACGCAGGAGCAATTATTAATAAACCATAAATCATTATTCACAATGAGCCATTTCTTCCTGCAAACATTCCAAATATAGTTATTTCACTTTTTCCAATTATATCAACTCCACTTGAATACCCCGGAATTAAACCAAAGAAAACATAATCAATCATTCCAGCTGTAAATCCATTACCTGCTTGAATATTTAATAAATAAGCAAATAAATAACTAAGTCCTCCTATTAAAGCATGAACACCAAATAATAAAGGAGCTACAAAAATGAAAGAAAATATTAATGGTTCAATAATTCCTGTAGCCATAGATGTAACTATTGCTGATCCCAAAATACCTGTAACTTCTTTTTTATTTTCTGGTTTTGCTAAAAATATCATAGCCAATCCAGCTGCAGGAAGACCATAGTTATAAACTGCAAATCTTCCACTCATAAATCCAGTTCCTACCTCTGTAGTAAAATGATTGAATGAAATATTTCAAACATCTCCACTTTTATAAATAATATCTAAATAACTTGTCATATTATTATCTAAAATACTTTGATAAGCTTCTTCTGATAATTCAAAACTTCGACCAATTCAATTCATTTGTTCAAAAAAAATTGTATATGCTCCTTGAGTTAAATTTCAACCTGTTATAACTCCATCAGATATTTCAGGTGCATATCAAGTACCTCCAACTGAGGTAAACCAAAATGGTGTATAAAACACGTGATGTAATCCTGTAGGAATTAACAATTGTTCAAATACTCCAAAAAAATATGCAGCAATTGAACCTGATGTTCTTGCATACTCTTCCTTACTTCCAACATTCATTCAAGTCCCTAAACCTGAACCAATTTGAAATAAAGCTATCATCATAATTGGTCATACAAAGAAAATAACAACTCCTAAAGCTATTCCCATAAAAAAAGTAGCTATCGGAACAAATTTTTCTCCACCAAAAAATGATAACATTCTAGGAACTTTTATATTATAAGTTTTATTATGTACAATTGCTGTTAGTGAACCTACAATTATTCCTCCAAGAACAGAAAGATCCATTGTTGGATTAATACCCATAACACTTGATAACATACCTTTGTTTTTTCCTATCTCAACCAATTTAGAATCACCTGTTATTTTTCAAGGATCAAAACCAACAATTAATTCTTTATTTTGATTCAGATGCGGTAAAAATAGAGCAGATACTGTAACTGTCATTGTCATAAATGCAATCATAGCTGATACAGCAGCAACACCTTTTGATTTTTTTGCAAAACCAAAAGCTATAGATGATGCAAATAAAATTCCCAAACAGGAAAATACAACATTTCCTATTGTCTTTATTACTTGAAAAAAGTTAACTCAACCAATTCCTCATCCATGAGTTTGAGCTGCTGCTAAAAACCCACCACCAATTCCAAGCAATATACCTGCAATTGGCAATATTGCTATTGGAAAAACAATTGCTCTTGATAAGTTTGAAATTTTGCTTGTTGTTTTTGTACCAAAAACTTTTCAAGTTTCTTTTTTAAATAATTTCATATTAAATACCTTTCTATTGAGGGATACTCCTATCCTTCAGCCTTATTTTATTATTCAAAAAGGTATTACTATTTTTTATTTATTTTCTGTTGCTTAGCAACAATTTTTAAAAGATATACTTTAAGTAGAGTAAAGGAATAATAATATGGAACTAACAAGTACTGAAAAACTAATTCTATTGAAAATTGAAAATGATATTGAAACTTTTACAAATAAATCTATTTCAGAATTAAGTAAATTGTATTATGCATCTGACGCCTCAATTCTAAGATTGGTAAAAAAACTTGATTATAAATCACTAAAAGAAATGCAAATTGAGTTTGGAAGTAAATTAAAAATTAGCAATATGATAAACAATTTTAAGGAGGACTCATTATTTGAAACAAATACTAATATCGACGAAACTATCTCTAGCATAACAGCCTTAAGTCTTTATTCAATATTTAGAACTGAAGAAAATTTAGATAAAAAAGCTGTTGAAAAATTTGTAAATATAATTTTAGAAAGTTCAAGTATTTCAATTTTTGGAATTGGAAATTCAAAAAACTCAGCATCATTTTTAAATAATCAGTTACAAAGAATAGGAATTTTATCAAGTTTACAAGATTCTGTTCATGGGTTTTTAATGCAAACTGGGTTTTTGAAAAATAAAAATATATCTATAATAATTTCAAATACATTAAAAACAAAGGAAATTAAATTTATATTAAACTTCTTAAAAAATAATAATATTCCTTACCTATTAATAACCTCAAATAAAAATAACAGTGAAAATGAATTTATAAAATTTGCAAGGTGCACTATTGAATATTCTATTAACTCAAAGGAGAAATATTCGTTTCCAATGATAAGTTCTTTTTATTCGCAAATATTTATAATAAATATAATTTTTAATAGATTAATTCAAAAGACAAAGGACTTTAAAAGTAAGATTGAGATGGGTAACGAAATGACTCTTAAGTGAAATAAATCTTAAATAAAATAAAAATTGCCTAAGGCAATTTTTTAATTGGTATATAAATTAATCAAGTGTTCGGCCAAATCGATAATAATAATAGCACTTGTTAAATGATCTTGTGAATGGACAAAAAGTAAAGATATATCCAGTTTTTCACCACCAGCTTCCTGTGCAATTAAGTCACCATGAATATTATGTACTTTATTTAATTCTAATTTTGCTTCTGAAAGCATTTCCAAAGCTTTCTTTTTATTTTTCTTTTGAGCAATTGTTATTGCAGATAAAGCCATTGATTTTGCAGTTCCAGCTGTTGCTATTAACTCCATACTAACATTTATAATTTTTTCATTCATTATTTATAATCTCCTAATTTTTCTATATCTTTAAATTGAAATAATAAGTCCTCAAGATATCAATTTTTACTATCTTTTCTGTAAATAAAGAAAATAGAACTCATTAATGAATCATCTTGATTATCTCCATCTTTATATCTAATATCTTCAAAATAATTATTTGTAACTGAGAAAATAATAAAACTTTTAGAAGATAAAGATTCTATTTCATATATATTTATATATTTAATTATAACTTTGTTGTCCTTTTGATAATCATAATAGGAATTTCTTTGTTTAACAAATTCATTACATCTATTAACAAATTTTTCTGAAGTATAATCCAACTCTTTACAGACCTTATCATTTTCCTCTTGTAATACTATCTGATTATAGTATTTTATTGTTTTATTTTTATATTCAACATATAAGAATCCCTTAAAAGCAAAACCTCATATTAAAATTATAAAGAGTATTATAGATAAAAGAATTAAAACTATTCTAGCTCATCAATACCAAGGTTTTCCATTTAAAAAAGTTTTTTGACTAACCTCTTTTTCACTAATTTTTTCCATAAACCTTCCTTATCTATTTTGTAGTAATTAAAACTGATTTGTAATTTTTTTCGCTATTTAAATTTATAAGTAATTGAATTAAAATATCAATAAGAAAAATAAAAGATATTCTATTTCCTTTTATAAGTGACTTAAAATGATTATCATTGTTAAATATAGATAGATTTAGGTTTGATAGTTTTTTAATCTTATTTTCTTCAAGACCTGTGAAAGATATTAAAAACATTTTTTTCTCATTTATTTTTTCTGCAACATAAACTAATTGTTTTGTTTCACCTGATAGTGAGAAAATAATAAATAAGCAATCTTTTTTTGTGGAATTTGCACTTAAAAGAGTTTCTTGTATTACAGAATCATTTGAAACATTAACATTAAAACCTAATCTTTGTAATTTTAAACAAAAATCATAGGCCACAGAATATGTTCCACCCATTGCAAAAATAAATATTTGCTTAGATAAATTTATTTTTTCAATTACTTGATCAATTTTTTTATCTTTAGTTCAAATTATATTATTTTTTTCTAAGATTTCATTTATATATGAAATCTCACTTTTTATTATTAAGCTTAATTCTTTATTTTCATTATTTTGATATTTTGAATCAACTAAGACACTATTTATATAATTTTTGACCTCATATTTAAATTCATTGAATGAACTATAACCTAATCTTTTAATAAATCTAGTAACACTACTGGTAGAATGATTTATTTTTTTTGCCAAATCTCTAATATCAATATTATCCATAATTTTAATATTATCAATAACAAAATTTGCAATATTTGCATCAGATTCATTATTAATTCTTATTTTCTTTAATTTTGTTATTACATTTGACATAATTTTACCCCTTATCAACTGTGGGAAATTTTTTTTAATCCGGTTATTGATAAATTTTTAACTGTTGAGATTATTATATCACTATTAAATTCCTTTTCAAAAAGTTCAATTATTTGTCTATTTTTAAATAAGCCACCTGTTGCAATAATTTTAGAGTTGCTCTTTTTTTTGGAATCAATTATTTTTTTATATTCTTTAATTCTATTAATCATTTGAATGATATAGGTATATAACAAATCAATATTAAATTCTACTTCTTCAATATTTAAAATATTTTGATCAAATCTTTCTTTATAGAAAAAAATTTGTTTATCAATTAATTTTGCTCTTGAAAAGTCAACTTCATTTAAATCATCTAATGTCAACCTCATTTTTTTTGCAATTAATTCAATATTATTTGCACCATTTGACGATGAAATTCCATATATTCACTTATTATTGTATATTGGAAAACAATAATCAAAATCATGAGATATTTCAACGTATTTCTGTGAAACATATCTTATACCAAGAGTTGTTCCTAGAGATAAAGAAATATTATTTTCTTCAGAAACTGAACCAATAGCAGCAGATGCTCCATCAGAAATACCTAAATCTATTTGTAATTCAAAATTGTTTAGACTGCAGTTAAATACTTTTCTTTCTAAGAGTAACTTTGGAAAAATACTTTCACTTACATTTATATTTTTTAAAATTGTTTTACTATAATTCTTACTTCTAGAATTAATTACCCCTAAGCCCACTGCATCTGATATTTCAATTACATTCTCATCAGTAAATTTATATAGAATAAAACTTTTTAAAGTTGTTATAGAATCATAATTAATTCCTTTATAGTTTTTAATTTTATAGACAGGTAAAAATTCAGAGTTAACTAATTTGTTAATTTTTCTAAAGTAATTTTTTTCTTCATTTTTTAAAGTAAAATCTATTTTTTCTAAAAGTGAATGCCCTTTTCCAATTTGATTGTAATTCTCATCCAAAAAAATTAATGTATGCATTGCTGATGAAAAAATGACAAATAAATTTTTATTAAATTTAATATTTAAATTAATAAGATATTCTTTTAAAAAGTTAAATAATTTTTCTGCAGAAAAATTATTTTCTTCATCAAAATATATTTTTTTATTAAGAACTGAAATTTTATCAACTATTTTTTTATTATCATAAGCTTCAATTTTAATATTTGTGGTTCCTAGATCAATAAAAATTTTTATCATTAAAAAATCAACTTAAAATAACTTCAAGGTTGTATTTCTTCAAGAAGAAATAAATATTCATTTTCTAAGTAACCAACTACATTTCTTAAGCCATCGTTCTTAATTTCCTTTTTTACAATTTGTAATTCACCTTTATATCTATTGTATAAATTATTTGGAATAACTATTGAACCAATTGGTATAATATCTCCATTAAATTTTCTTGGCTTTATACTTAACTCTTTAAATTCAACTCTTGTGATAGTACTTCTTAAAATATTTTGAGAAAGATCCCCTCTTATGAAATGATTTTCAAAAGACATTATTTCTTTCTCCTCACTTGTAACATTTTCATTTAGATTAATTTTTAGATGTTTTTTAAAATCAAAATGTTTTAATATTGATTCAAAATCATTTTTATTTGCACATTGTGTTGAAATATAAATATAACTTGCATAATCATTTGAAAGTAAATGATTTACTTGCATTCCAATTTCCAAAAATCTATGAATTTCAAGAGTTGGTAAATTTTCACTAACATCTCAAGGGCCTACACTTTCGTGTTCTGTTATTGTAACAAAAGCACCTACTTTAATACCCTTTACTTTTATTTTGGAATTAAATTTCTTAAATAGTTCATAGTCTAAACCTGAATATTTTTGTGGATAAAAATTATGAAGAGCTTGTAAATTTTGTTTATTTGCACCATAACTTAATATATTATCAATGTGGTCATTAAATGTGGAAGGATTTAATTCAATTTTTATATTGTAAGAATTGAATGTTAAATTAGCTTCAAAAAAACCATTAAACTGGTCATCTAACCTTAGACAATCAACACCTAAATCAAAAAAATATTTTAAATCTGGATTTTTATAATTTATTTTAACAGAATCAAATGTTGACTTATTGACATCTATTGTTACAAAATAATTTCTTTTTTTTGCTTCTGTGATTGTTTTTTTATATTTTTCAAAAAGTTTTTTATCTTTTTTTTCAATTACTCCAATAAAATTTATAAATAATAAATCAAAAGAATATTTATTTGCAAGATCCAAATAAGCAATTATTTCATTCTCTTCGAGTGTCTCTGGATAAATTGAAATTCCCAATTTATTTTTTAAATTATTCATAAAACATACCTCTAATTATTTTATATAGTTGCTTTACTTTTTCTATACTTGTTTCTCCACTTTGCTTATCTATAATTGAATTGTAAACATGTGGAATAATTAACGGTACTTTTTCATCAAGAGCAACTTTAATTATTTCTTCAAAGTTTTCTAAATCAATTCCACCAGTTGGTTCTAATGAGAAATTATTCCTTGCACAAGCTCTTGCCACTATTTTATATTCTTCCAGAGTAGACATGCCATTCATTGGAAAAAACTTTATTGAATCTCCTCCCATATCTTTTATAATTTGTATTGCAGTATTCACCTCCACAATTGCATCTTCATTTTTTATTGATGAACTTAAAGGACCAGTATTTATTTTTACATATCCAGGCTTTCCAGTTGGTGAAACTAAGCAATTTATGAAAGTGTCATTTTTTTCAAAATCATTAACTGTTAATCCCACACCGGTAAATACTTGATTTGCATGAGCAGGCTTTACTTTTTTTGATAGTCTAGCTACCATGTAAGATTGGTTTGGATCACCTGCTCCTAAGCCAATACTAATTTTATTATTCGTTTCTTTTTTTCATTTAGTCATTTCATCATATGCGGTCTTATCATTTGGAAAGTTTTTTGATAAAATTCCAACCACAACATTTCCCTCAGTAGCTTCAATAATTTCCTTTGCATTTTTTAAATCTTTTGCTAATACATTTAAACAAACTCTATTTTTATAAAAACTAATTTTTTTCTTATTCATATTTATCTCCCTTCGAAAAATAATGTTATATATTTATTTATTATTTTTGCCTCTTCAATATTTATATTTCTAATGTCAATATCCAAATAACCTTGAAATGCAAAATAATCTCTAAGATAAATTGCAATATCACATTCTTTTAAATAGTTTGCTAATTCTTTTGCACTATTTTTTTTATTTACTATTTCAAAACGTATTCTTTCAATACCTCTTGTATCAATATCTTTTTTACATAATATATTTTTATTTAGACTAAATATTTTTAAATATTCGTCAAAATTATTATTTTTATTAATTTTATAATTTTCTAAAGCGCTCAACAAACCAAAAATATTTTCTTTTCCAATTTTCATTGTTCTTCCAATAATGTCTTGATGTTTTTTTATATTTTCAATTATTATTTTGTTTTTACCAAAGACAAAACCTGATGTTGGACCTTCAATTGCTTTTGATCCTGAAAAAATAACAACATCAATATCCTTATTTGAATACTTTCAAATATCTTCTTCAGCAGCACAATCAACTATTAGAACAATATTATTTTCTTTACACAATTTTATAACTTCATCAAGTGAAGCCATATTCTTTTGAACACAATGATGAGAAACTACATAGAGTAGTGCTGCAGTATTTTTATTGAAATAATACTTATAGTCTTCAATAGAGCATTTATTTGAATATCCTGCTTCCATAATTTTAGCATTTACTAAATTTAAAAGTGATTCAATTGGTGCTCCGAAATCAATATTATGTCCTTTTGCTAAAATTATTTCCTTTTTATCAGGAATAATTTTATTAACATCATAGATCTTATCTTTATAAATTGATGCACAAGCAGATAGAGTTATACCTGCAGATGCCGAATTAACAACACAAACATTTTCGCTTTTAATTATTTTTTTTATTTTATCATATACAATTTCTTTGAATTCCGACATAATAAAAAAATTATTGCCAGCATATTCCATAGCTTGAGCCACATTTGAATTAAATTTAGATACTCCCAAAATAGTCATTCTTCCATCTGCATTTATTACTTTTTTAAATTTTTTCGTCATTATTTTGTACCTCATAAAACTTTCCATTTACAATAACTGCAAGAGGAACTATTTGTTCTTCTAATTCTAGAATGTTTTCTTTTGAATCAATTTCAATATTTTTATTTTTTTTAATTTTAAAAAAAGTTAAATTTGCAATATAACCATTTTTAATTTCTCCCATTTTCCTTAGATTAAAAAAATTATATGGATTTTTAATAACTCTATCTAAAATATCTTTTCATTCCATTCCAAGTTTTCTAAATTTATTCATTGTTACTGAAAGTGATTTTACTTTCTTATTTTTAATATTTGTTTCGTATATATCAGTACTAATAATATCTGGAATAAAATTATTTCTGTAAGATTCTTTAGCACATTCAAAAATGAAACTCTCATTACCATGTCCCACATCAAATAATATTTTTTTATCTATTGCCTTTTCTAAGTCTTGGGTTTTTGTAAAATCCTTATTGAAAAGAGAATTGTTTTTGTAATTATAAATATGTGTGATTATATCTCCCTTTTTTAATAATTTTATTATATCCAAAAACTTAGGTGGTTCATTTCCTATATGTACCATAATTGGTTTTCTTATTTTTTTTTCTTTTCTAGTATCAGCAAATATTTTTAAAGGTTCTAAACCAGTCTGAAGTGTAACAGAGTTACTCATTCTAGCTTTATAGCCTACAACAAAATTATCAAACTTTTTATCATAATCAAATTGAATATCTTTTAAATTTGATAATTCCGATTGCTTATAGATTCCTTTTTTTGAGATATTTAAAAGTATTTTTAAATTTGTAATATATTGTTTATTGATATTTCACATTCTCTCAATACTATTGATACCCACACTACCTGCATCTATTACAGTTGTTACACCATTTTTATATCCTATCTCATCAAGAATAGATCCATATAATTTATTTTGATTATCACAATGAACATGACTATCTATTCAACCATAACTAACATAAATATCTTTTTCAAATTCTATTTGCTTAAAATCATCTTCTTTAATATTTTTTGGTTTTTTTAAATAAATTAAACTCTTTCAAATATAAATATTTATTAAATTATTGTTGATATCTTTTATATTTAGAATTTTCAACATTATTTAATATCTCTTACTCTATTTAATAAATAATCCTTTAAAAGAAGAACTTTATTTACTACTTTTGCATTAAAAGCACTTTGCAATTTTTTATGTTCCTTTTTATTTATTTCTTTAATTGTTCTTTGAGATTCTAAATATCAAATACTTGTAGAGTAGTTTTCCTTTTTTTGTTTAGTTCTAATAAATATTTTTGTTAAAACAGTTTCATCTGAATTTAAATGAGCTAATTCAATTCTTTCATTTTCAATATATTCTGTTATTAAATAATTTTTTATATTATTTTTTGTATCACTAATATTTAAATTAATTCCAATTTTAAGTTTTTCTATTTCAAAATTTTTTGTTCTCAAGTTTAAAAATAAATATTTTAAAAACTCTTCTCAAAATTCAAAGTTTGTCATATTAATTTTAAAAAAAATCTCAGATGAAAAAATTCTATTTATTTCAGATGCATGATTTTCAAAAATTGGTTCTTCAAAATTATTGATCTTTTCTAATTTCATTTTTTTTACCCTTTTTTAATTCTTTAAATTTATCAACATTAAAAACAATTTCTAAACCAATAAAGATAAGTAATAGAGATCATAATATAAACCCTGGAATACTATTTAGTAAAATTCCAGCTATAAAAAATAATGTTGTATATATAATTCATTTTATAGCACTAAAATTTTTTCTATTAGATCCATAAATAAATGAGCCTGTTATTAAAAAACTTAAACCAATTAATAACATTGTTGAATTATTATCTCCAAATAAATTTTTTGTGCCACCTCATTCTTCTCAAAGAATTGTAAAATATATTACATAAGAAATTATAGTAAGAATTCCTAAAACTATAACTCAGTTATGAAAATATTTTTTTAAATTTTTCTTTTCTTTAACTTTTATTTCATTATCTTCTTTTTTCATAAATTAGAAAATCCTTTCTTTAATTTTATTTTGTTTTAATAAATAATACATATAATTTAGTCACCATGCTAAATAAAAACTTATAAATATAATTAAAATAATTAAAGGAAGAAAAGTAGCTATAATTCAACTTACACCAATAAATAATATTAAACCAATAACTCCTATAACTAAATTTTTACCTTTTAATTTTCCTTCATATTTTCTATAAGTAAAGATAGAAACTATTCAATTAATAGAAGATAATAAAGTAAAAATTATTATTAATGTAAATGTACTCATCTATAAAACACCTGACTCACTATCTATTTTTTCCTTTTTCAATAAAAATCTATCATAAGCTAATGTAAATGGGAATCAAATTACAATAGCTGAAGCTAAGACAATTAATGCAGCAATGGACGCTTGTCATTGATTACCACTTGCAAAGAATGCTCCAAAGGGACCTGGCATTGTTCAAGGTGCCATTGTAACTCAATGAATACCAAATGTAATTTGCAATAGATATCCTATTGTTGCAGATACAACTGGACCCAATACAAATGGAATCCACATAAAAGGATTTAATAATATTGGCAATCCAAATAATATTGGTTCGTTAATATTAAATATTCCTGGTACCAGACTTGTTCTAGACATAGATTTTAAAGTTGCTGATTTAGAAATTATTGAACCTACTATCACAAGACCTAATGTATTTCCAGCTCCACCTACCTGAGCAAATCATTGAAAGAATGGTTCTATAAAATAGTTTGGAACCTTTTCACCATTTTTGAAGGCCTCTTGATTTTCTTCAAGAGCAATAATTCAAAAAGGTCTTGTAATTGATTGAACTAATGAACCACCATGAATTCCAAATCATCATAGAAATACAATTAAAAATATAATAATTAAAGCTCCTAATAAATTACTTACTAAGAAATTCCCCATTGGTGCTAAAGCATCTTTTAAGAAATTTGCCAAATCAAATCCTACAATATATCTAATAAATCCTATAATTAGAGCACCAAAGAAAATTGGAACTAAGGCTGAAAAGGAATTACTTACAGCATCAGGAACTTGTTTTGGTAATCTAATAGTTATTCGATACTTAAGACAAACTCTATAAATTTCTACACAAATTGTAGAAGAAACAATAGCAACAAAAGCTGTTGAACCTCCTAAATCCTTTATATTAATTCACAATCCACCTTTTAAAATACTAAAAGATATTCCTGTTTTATCAAGTAATTCTGCTAATTGTGCAGATTCTTGTTCAGACAAAACACTAACATTTAATGATAATGGCAGTATTCACATTATATACCCCATTGCACCAATAACAGCTCCTTGAGTTGAACTTAATCTACTTAGTCTGGCAAGTTCTGAACCAATTCCAATTGCCATATACAATGCCATAATACCAAATGTAAATCTATTAATAAGATCAAAAGCCACTTTTAACTCGGGTGGAAAAAGAGTTGATAATAATTGTCCATCTCCAGTTCCTATTGGAATACTTGAGATAATTAAAAAAACACTTCCAACTAATATAAATGGTAATGCTGCCATTATCCCGTTTCTTATACCTAATAAATGTCTTTGAGTACTAATCTTTCCAAAAAATGGTATTAATTTATTATTCATTCATATTTTGAATTTTGAATCTTCTTTTGAATCTTTACCTTTTGGACTCATTATATACTCTCCTTATTTTTTTCTCAGAATTGAGCAATTGAATTAAGATTAAAATATTCTGCATCAATTTGAATCATCTTTATTTTTCCATCAACATCTTCTTCAAGTTTTGAATACATATGCTTAATTTGTGGTGAGACGAGCAATATTGAATAGTCTTCTAAATAGTCTAATCAACTTGTATCAGTCATTATACCTTTAGCTTCAAACTCAATATAACCATCAGCACATTCGTTTAATTTTTTAGCGATCATTGTAGTTGAAATACCACCGCTACATATTAATAAGCCTTTTTTCATATAATACCTCCAATCATATTTTAAGGGAAAAAAATTTGATAATATTCTTATATTTATGAAAATATTTCCAAATAAATAAAACAAAAAAACTAATATTTACATATTAAGAAATAATTGTAAATATTAGTTTTATATATTTTTAAAGCTCTTCCCCATTTGTTTTAATTAAATTTTGATATCAAAAGAAACTATCTTTTCTATAACGCTTTAAATCCTTTAAATCAAACTCATCACGATTAACATAAACAAAACCATAGCGTTTTTTAACACCTTCATGTGTTGATGTTAGGTCAATTGCACTTCAAGGATTATATCCAAAAATATCTATTTTATCTTCAATAATGGCTGCTTTCAATTCTTTTAAATGAAATTTATAGTACTCAATTCGATAATCATCGTGAACTTTACCATCACTTGTTAAAGTATCATAGCCACCAATTCCATTTTCAGTCACTATTAAAGGTAATTGATATCTATCTCAAAGCTCTCTAATTGTATTTCTAAAACCTAATGGATCAATCTCTCATCCAAATTGAGTTTTTAATAAGTTGTCATTTTTAACTTGTTCATACATACCTTTTACACTTTTTACTTTTTGCTGATCTGGTAACTCATCAAATAATTCATCACTTTCAGGCATTTTTGCAGTAGCAGATGCATAGTAGTTAAAAGCAATAAAGTCTGGCTTTCCTTTTTTTATTATTTTCATCTCTTCTTCAGTGTATTCAAACATTGAATTGTTTGCTTGTAAATAATTGATAACTAACTGATTATATCTTCCAAAAACACAAGTATCTAAATAAAATCAATTACGCATTACTCTCATATTGAAAGCTGCAAATTGGTCAATTGGTTTATTAGTATTACCATAAACACTTGTAATATTTGGTGCGGGACCAATTTTACCATTTTTAACAATTTCGTGACATAAATTAATAGCTTTTGCTTGAGCTAACATCATATGATGATTTACTTGATAGATATTTTTAAGTTTGTTTCCACCTTTTGGTAAATTAATACCTACAATTTCGCCAAATAAAATCATTACATTTTGTTCATTAATTGTTAATCAATGTTTTACACGATCACCATAAGATTCAAATAAAACTTTTGCATACTGTTCAAAGGCATTAATTGTTCTTTTATTCAATCAACCTCCATCTAAATTCAAACTATGAGGTAAATCAAAATGGAACATCGTTACTATTGGAGTTATTTTATATTTTAACAACTCATTAATTAAGTTATTATAAAATTCAATTCCTTCTTTATTTACTTCTCCATCACCTTCTGGCAAAATTCTTGTTCAAGCAATTGAAAATCTATAAGATTTAAATCCCATTTCAGCCATTAACGCCACATCTTCTTTTCAATGATTATAATGATCTGAAGCTACTTTAAAATCAGTTGTTCCTTGTGGAATGTTTGTTCTTGTATCTTGAATTGATTTACCTTTTCCACCTTGATCAAAACCTCCTTCAAATTGGTAGGCACTAGTTGACCCACCTCATAAAAAATTACTTGGTATTTTATTTGACATGCTTCATTTCCTCTCTTGTTTTTAAGTTTAAAACTTCTTTTTTTGTTCAATTTAAATTATTCATTTCAGTTAATTCATAGGCAATATCAATAGAATTAATTGCATTTAAATAAACTTTTTTATAATCTTCTAAAATTTGATTTTTATTAACATTTAAATTATCAATAATATCAGATACTTCTTTATATTTTTGTGTGTTAAAAGTTTTTACTTCTTTTTCACAATTACTTAATTTTAATTCAAGTTCTTTAATTTCAATTACTAACTCATTAAAATTTTCAGGTAATTTTAAGTTATTATATTTATTTGCAAAATAATTATATTTATCTAAATCTTTATCTTCTAGTTTTAATATTTTATTATAAAGTTTTTCTTTTTTCATTTCAAATCTATTTATTATATTTTGTTTTTTAATTTCTTTTTTTTGTAAAGAGATTAAAGTATTTTCATAATTTTTATAATTTTTATTAAAATCTTTAATTGCTAAAGTTTCTTTTGCTAATTCTTCTTTTAAAGATTTTAATTTAGTATCATCAAAATCAAAATTTAATTTAACTGTTTTTAATAATAATTTATTGTTTTCTCTAAAGGCAATATACTCTGATTTACGATCTTGATACAACATCAATGTTAAAACTAATGCTGTAATTAAAGAAATAAATCCAGCTAAAATACCAAATACTATTCCCCATCCAATATCTAATCCCATTCAAGACATAATACCAGTTCCAGTTCTTCTATATTGAGCAACTCCTAATACTCCTGCAACAAATCCTCCAACCAGTCCACCAACACAACCAAAAATAAATGGTTTTATTTTCGGTAAATTAATTCCGTAAATAATTGGTTCAGTTACACCAAATATAGCTCCAGGCAATGAAGCAAAGATAGCTTGTTTTGTTTTTTGATTTTTGCTAATAAAACTTAAAGCTAATACAGCTCCAATTTGTCCCATAATTGCTATTTGTAAACAAGCATACATAGCTGATGGGTCTCCATCATTCATTGGTAATGCAATCACAGTCACAACAGCAACGTGAGTTCCTGTTAAAACTAAAGGTTGCCATATCATTGCAAATATTCCCATACCTATTCCAAATGGTATTTTTCCTAATAAGATTACGAATTTTGCAATAAATTGCTCAATAATTCTAAAAAATGGGCCTACTGTAAATAGCATTATTAGGAATGTTGATAAGAAAACTAATGCTGGTCTAAAGACAATATCAACTGATGTTGGCATTCATTTTTTAATTCAATTATTTAAAAATACTAATAGTAAACCAGCACATATCATTGGTAAAACTGTACCCTCATAAGTTTTAATAACAATGGGATTTCCAAATAATGTAAATAAAGTTCATCCACTTCCAAATAAATATCTACTAGTTAATGCAGCTCCTAATCATATGGCAAGCCAGGGATCTCCATTAAAATATTTTACAGTACTGCATAAAAATACAATTCCCACTAATTCAATTCCTACTTTTGACATAATATACATTAAAGAACTAAATAAATCCAATTCCATTACTGATTGACCTGGTGCAGGATTTGAAATTACACCAGAAATTGCAAGAATAGCTTGTAATCCACTAATTACTCCTGTTCCAATTAAAATTGGAATAGTTGGAAAAACAATGGCAGTAATAGCTCCCATGATTTTTTGCTTTCTTGGAACTTTTGTAATTTTTTGTTTTTCATCACTTGTTGATTTATTGTCAATTATTTTTTGACATTCATCTTTAACTTTGTAAACTTCTCCTCCAATAATTATTTGAAGTTCTTCACCATTTCAATTAATTCCCTTAGTCAATTCAATTTCTTTTAAAGCTTTTTCATTAACAAGATCTTTATTAATAATTTTAAAGCGCAATCTTGTCATGCAATTGTGTACAAGAGATTGATTGTTTTTTCCACCAATAGCTTCTAGATATTTTAGAGCCAAAGATTTATATTTACCTTCTCTTTTTTCAATTTTAATTTTATTATCTTTAATTATTTTTACATCTTCAATTTCTATTTCATAAATTAACTCACCTTTTTTAACTTTTTTTCCTTCATTTTTAATTGTTAATTTATATTTTGAAACCGAATTCAAATCTACTAATACTGGTGTTACTTTTGGCAAATTTGCAGCTTCAATAATTTTCCAATCAACTTTAACAATTTCATCACCAAGAGAAACTTCTTGACCTTGTTTTCCTAACAATGAAAATGGTTTACCTGAAAGCGCAACTGTTTCTAAACCAATATGCATTAAAACATTGTAATTATTTGTTGAAAAATATATTGCATGTTTAGTATCTGTGATTAATTCTATTCTTCCATCTTTTACCGGTGAATAAAAAATATCTGAACTTGGTTCAATATAAACTCCATCACCTAAAGATTTGCTTGCAAAAACAGGGTCTGAAATATTTTCAATTGCTTTAACAATTCCATCTACAGGAGCATAAATTTTTATCTTTTCCATATATTTCCTTTCTTATTAGAATTTTTTCTAATTCATAATAATTTTAAGAAAAAATAAAAAATATTTGCATTTATTGAACTCGTTTATTTTTTATGAACTTGTTTAGTCAACTTAAAAATTAAGTTAGTTAATATTATATTAATTTGATTTAATCTTATTAATATTCTTGTTTCTCTAGTTAGACCACTTATTGACTTTATGGTAATTATCTTATTTAGATCATCTTGATATTTCACTACTTTTGAGAAATGAGACTCACTTGTAATAATTAAAAAATTTATATTATTATCTTTTGCTATACTAATATAATTAAGAATTTCATCTATATCTAAGCCAGTCATAAAAAAAAATATTGTATCATTTGGTTTTAGTATTGTTAATAAACTTCTTTCAAATTTCCTATTATTATAATAAAAAGTTTGCTTATTATTATTAACAATTTGTGAAAAAAGAGTTAATAATTTAAAATCATTTTCTTGACTGCTAATAATTACTAATCTATTTGTTCTATTAATTTCTTGTACAAAAAAATCTACTTTTTTTTGGATTTCTAATCTATCTATAAAGTTATTTATATCTATTCAATCAATTAAATCTAATTCCTTGTCTTGATTATTAGTTTGTTCTTTTAAGCCATAAAATTCCATTTCAGCAATTAGCTTATGTAATAACTCGCCATATCCTTCATAACCAAGTTTTTTTGAAAAAAGAGTTAAAGTTGATTTTGAAATATTTAGTTTAAAAGAAACTTCTTTTGATTTTAAAAAAACATTATTATAAGCATTTTTTAATATAAAATTTGCAATTTGATAATTTAGAGTTTTATCATTAGTTTTTATAACATTTTTAAGTTTTTCTCTGATTCTCATATGTGTATCCCTACTTATTCATACAGTTTTATATATTAGTAATACTACATATAAAAAAAAAAAAAAAAAGAATATTTATATAGTATTGAATAACTATTTAAACATTCTTTAATTCTTTAACTAATTATTTATAAGTTTATTATAATCAATTATAAATTTTTCTTTTAATTTAATTTGATAATCAACAATTGATTTTTGATAATCATCTTTAATTAGATCAACTTGATTTGAATAATTTTCAAGATAATTTCTCTTATCAAATTTTTGTAAATTTACAACTTCTTGATTTTTTTTATTAGAGATTTCTTGTAAAGAGTTTTTTCTAGTTAATTTAGAATTTTTTATAAACTCTTTAATTTTATTGCTATTTTCTTTAATAAATAATTTTTCACTATCTTTTAATTGATTGAAAGCATTTTTTGCAAGTTGAATTTGCTCTTTTGCTTCTATATTAATTTTTTGTTTTTCTTCTTTTAAATTATTAATTTCTTTATGAATATTATCTAAATCATTTTGAGTTTTTGCAGATTTTAATGAATCTTTTAAAACTAACATTTGATTTCTAATTTCTTCAATTTTTTCTTTTTTATTTTCAATAATTTGTTCCATTTTTAAAACATGATGTTCTTTTAAAGAACCAATATTTCCTTTATTTAAAATTAACAATGTTCCATAAACTAAAGTTGTTACAGTCACACCTGCTAAAATTGCAATAAAGAATATTATTGTAAATCATCCATAAGGAACAGCACCTAAGATTGCTACAATTGGTCCCCCATGAGCTGCAAGATCTGTAACTTGAAATCCTCCAGCAATTGCTCCAGCAACCATTCCTCCAAGAACGTTTGCAATAATAGCTCTTTTTGGATCTCTAATAGCAAATGGAATTGCTCCTTCAGATATCCCAATTGTACCCATTATCATTGCTGAAATACCCATACCTCGTTCTTCATTTGTAAAAAATCTTTTAAATAAAATAGTACTTAATCCCATTGCCAATGGAGCTACTGGAATAGCTGCTGCCATTGCTCCCATTGGTTCTGCAATAGGATTTTCTAATGTAACTAATGCAGAGCAAGTCACAAACGCAATTTTGTTGATTGGTCCACCCATATCAAATGAAGCCATTGCTCCTAATAAAATACCTAAACCAATTCCTAAACCAATACCAAAACTTTCACTTCTATATCCTGATTCAATAGCAGATGATAATTGATTCATTAATCAACCAATTGGTCCACCCAAAATATAAATGAATAAAATTGATATTCCAATACCTGCTGTTAATGGAATAAAGAATATTGGCATAACAGCTTTAAGTGATTTGTGAACTTTTCAAGTATTAACTCACTTTACATAATACCCAACTAATAAACCAGCTATGATTGCACCAATAAATCCTGTTGGTGTGCTAACTTCTGTCATTCCTGGTAATGGCATAAATTTAGATGCATCATTTCCAATAAATGCTCCTAGCATCGCTGGTGCAATTGCAGCTCTACCTGCAATTGAATTTGCAATAAATCCTGCTAAAATTGGAATCATTAATGCAAATGCAGCTCCACCAATTTTATCCATTACTGCTAATGGATTTCATGGATACAACGGTTCACCATTTTCACCAATGGGTCCTCCTGTTCCTGCTGAGGGACCTCAAATTGCTTTAGCAATCCCAATTGAAAATGCTAAACAAATTCCCCCCATTATAATTACAGGAATCATATATGAAATTCCAGCTAAAATATGTTGTAACACACCCTGCTTTGATTTATTCATACCTCCATCATTTTTAAACTCACTATTCATTTGAATAGTTGCTTTGGCAAAAGCTTCATCGACTAATTTTAATGGTTCTTTTATTGCTCTTGCAACATGAGTTTGATAAACTGGTTTTCCATTAAAACGTTGTAAATTAACTTTAGTATCTGCTGCAATAATAACAACATCAGCATTTTCAATTTCTTTTGTTGTTAAGGGTGTACCAATCCCCTTACTTCCCTGAGTTTCAACACGAATGTTATATCCTGCTTTTGATAACTCAGAAAGTAATTTATCTTCAGCCATATATGTATGGGCAACCCCAACAACACAAGCTGTAACAGCCACAATATTTTTACCTGATTTTTTATTATCATCTTGATTATTTTTTATAACAGCTTGCTTCACTTGAATTAATTTTGAAAACTCTTTTGAATCCTTTGCATCTTTTAATTTTTGTCTTAGTTTATCATCCATTAATTTTTTTGCAGTTTGACTTAAAATATCTAAATGTTCTTTTGAAGCATTCTCTGGAATAATAAGAGCAATAATAACATTTGATGGTTGACCATCAAGAGCCTCTCATTCAATTCCATTTAAAGTTCTAATACAAATAATTGATGCTGATGTAATCCCCTTAACTTTTGCATGGGGTATTGCAAAACCATCTTCAAATCCTGTTGTTCCTTGTTTTTCTCTATCATAAAAAGCTTTTAATAGTGATTTTGTATCTTGATAGATACCTAATTCATTTGCCTTATTGCAAATGTACTTTAAAACTTCATCTTTTGAATTGAGATCAATATTTAAAAAAATGTTTTTTTCTTTATATATGTTTTCCATATTCTCCACTTTTTTCCTTTCAACTAGATTATTTTCCATTTATTATAAAAAATCAACATATTATCTACAAAAGAAAAAAACCTAAAAAGGTTTTATAAAAATATGAGTCTTTTATATCTATTTATGTTCAAGAAATAATGATTTCACACTTCCCAATTATTTCTAATTCTTTTAAATTATCAATACAAATAGCAGATTCTCCCATTTTAAAATTAATATTGTTAATAGTGCAATTTCCATTTAAAATAGTTAACTGATATCATTTAATATTCTCTGGTTTTTTTCAAATAAATGCTTTACCAAACTCAATTTTATTTTTTTCAAAAGAAAAGAATTCACAATTAAACTTAAGATTATCTTGTTTTCTAAGAATTATATCTTTTGAATCTGGAATTGAAAGATTATCTAAACTTTCTTTAATATGCAACTCTCTTGGATTTCCTTTATCATCAACTCGATCATAATCGTATAGTCTATAAGTTATATCACTAGATCTTTGAAGTTCATAAACTACAACTCCAGGAGTAATTGCGTGAATTTTTCCCGGCTCTACATAAAGAAAGTCTCCTTTTTTTACCTCAACTTCTTTTAGTAAATCTTTTCAATTACCTTCTTGCATTAATTGTTTAAAGGAATCTAAATTATTTGCTTTATGACCATAAATTAATTTTGCGTCTTTTGGACAATCAATTACATACCAACTTTCTGGTTTTCCTAAAGAATTATGATGAACTTTTGCGTATTGATCATTTGGGTGAACTTGAACGGAAAGATAATCATTTGCTGTTATTATTTTTGATAACAAAGGAAAATCTAACCCATTAGAAATTCCAAATTTATCTCTATTTTTTTCAAAAAAATCCTTAAATGTAGTATTATCCTCTAACAAAGACATTCCATTTTCATGTGCTGATATAAGTCATGCTTCACCAATATCGTTACTGGGAATATTAAATCCATATTCTTTTAATTTATTGCCCCCTCAAATTCTTTTCGAAAAGAAAGGTTTAATTTTAATTATTTTATTTGTCATTTTTCATTACCTCTTTAATTATTTTATAATTTATTTTTTACTGGAATTCTTCCACAATTTCATTTAGTTTTTTTCCAACACCAGCATTTTGAACAGTATCAATAACTTCCTTTGAAAGTTCTTTAATTCCATCAATTGCATTTCCTACTGCATAGCAATTAGGAAATTGTTCAAACATTGGATAATCATTGTGTTCATCACCAAATAAATGAATGTCTTCTTTAGATAAATTAAATTTATCTAATAACTTATTTAAACCTCAACTTTTTGTAACACCCTTTTTATAAATTTCAATTCTACAGTTATCTTCTTTTGGAAATTCCAAAGCTAATAAATCATATTCATTTACAACAGCTCTAACATATTCTAATTGCTTGTCATTTTTAATATTTGCAACTAACCCAGGAAAACTTTCATCTAAATCTAAACCTTTTTCAATTAATTCTTCTATACTTTCATAGTTGCATATAACTTTTTGATCAGGAAAATGAGAAAAATCTAAATTAACCTTATTTTCCATTAGATAGTCAAATCAATCTTCGTTTTGAATAAAATGTGTTCTAAAGTCATTTGGAACGTTAATTTCAATTCCTGTATCTAAAAATTTTTCTAATAATTCCTTGATTTCCTCTTTTTTAAAATGTTTTTTTGCAATATACTTTAAAGTTTGTGGATCAATTACTGAAGCACCATTTGAACAAATTACAGGTAAATTAATATTTAATTCTCTAGCTGCAAAATCTGCTAAAAAATAGTTTCTACCTGTGACAATTGTTAAACTATTATTTGATTTTTTTTGAAACTTTAACAATTGTTTTTTGTTTTCTTCACTAATAGTATCCAACTCAAAAATAATTGTACCATCCATGTCAGTCGCTGCTATTTTCTTAATTTTTCTCATTTTTATCCTCCATTACAAGATTATTTTATATTGAATTTTTCAAAAAATAATTTAATTATAAACTTATATTAGGTTTATACTTATTAGGTAATATAAATATAAAAATGTTCATATTACTTAATTTAGAAAATATTTAAGAAATAAATGGTTTAATTACTAAAATAAAAATTTAATATCTATAATTTTGATTACTTAAAATTTTTAGCATTTCTTAAAAAAAGAGAGGAAAATAAAAATGACAAAAAGTTTAGAATTATTAAATAGTCGTATTTCTGCTAAAAGATATCAAAAAGATTTCAAACTATCTGATGAGCAAAAAAAAGAATTATTAGAATCTGTGAGATGAGCACCAAGTGCATTTGGAATGGAGCCATTTAAAGTTCTTTTAATTGAAAATGAAAAAATTAGAGAAGAAATTCTACCAGCTTGATGAAATCAAGTTGGAGTTACACAATCTTCAGCGATTATGATCTGAGTTGGTTATAAAGAAGAATATTTAAAAACTATTCATTTTAAAGAGCAAACTGAAAGAAATATTCCTGCTGGATTTGAAAATATTAGAGAAGCAATGATTGGAGGAGTTAATACTGTACTTACTACATTAGATATGACAATCAATGAATGAGTTGCAAGACAAGCCTATCTTTCATTGGGGACTGTACTTAATACAGCTCAAGAATTAGAAATTGATGTTTGTCCTAGTGAAGGTTTTGATTCAAATATGGTTGGAGAAGTACTTGCAAAACATAATTTAATCAATTTGGATAATGAAAAAGTATTGGTTGGAATGTTTATTGGAAAAGTTGATACTACTCAAGAATTTCATCACTCATTTACAAAAACAAGAAGACCAATTGAAAAAGCATATAAGATTGTCAAATAAAAATATATAACAAAGAAAAACAAGAAAAAATTAAAAATAAAAACTCCAACATTTTAAAAGTTGGAGTTTTTATTTTAAGTTTTATTCTAGGATAAGTTTTCTCTATAATAATTTATCTAGGATTTATTTAGTTTTACTTTCCTTTTTAATTTCTATTTTGAACTACATTAAAAAAATGAAATCAACGCAAAACTAAAAATTTACCAAGACAGAAATATTTTTAATACTAATATAAATATATTATTTTCTAATTCATTAAACGTAATATCTTTATAAGTTAATATTCTATTTCTTTGTAAAGAATTTATCCAAATTATAAGCTATTTTTTTACTTTTACTTAATTTGTCATAATCTTCTTTACTAAGAACTTTTATTTCATATTTTTTACTATTTTTATTTAATCTAATTCAGTTTCAAAATCCATAAAATGAATTAATTAAACTTGATCCTCATTGAATTATAAAAATAATTACTGTTGAACGCTCAAATGAACTATTTTCAATATCTGCTAAAATAACACTTCACATAATTAAACACATTAAATTAGTTAATAATCATAATGTTCATTGGTCAACATACCTAAAAATCATTAAAATAATTGCCATAGCACTTCCAATTAAAATAAATGAATCCAATCATACACTTTTTGCATCAGTAAACTCAATAAGTAAGAATGAATATGCAATTCAAACTACAATTAAAGAAACATAAATTACTATCATTGCTGGTCAAGATAAAAATCTTGACATAACATCTCCCTTATTATCTCTTTTTCTAAATCAAAGACCAAAACCAATAATATTCATTGGAATATAAAAAGCTGCGTGCAAAATTATCGAACTAAATAAAGAGCCTTGTAAAAGTAATATGATATATAGAACAGAATTTGTTGCACCAACAATAAAAGCACTTATTTTACCTTTTGCTCCTAAAATAACCGCGATAGTTCCAGTGATACCTGCAAGTATTGATATTGCTTTATCTTTGGCAATAATTCCCAGAGTTAAAATTAAAGCTGTGGAAATAACTAGAAGCAAAATCTCAAATGCATTCCAACCTGATAATTCTGATTTTAAAAACTTTAAAAAAATATTTTGTTTCTTAATCTCTTTATTTTGTATACTTTGATTTTCTTCATGATCAAGATTTTCATTATTAGTAGTTTTCATATTGCTCCTTTAAGTAATCAATTATTTTTTGATTCACAATTTTTGCTCCTTGAACCTCAACTATTTTACTTGCCACTAAATTTGCAAACTCTAGTGATTGTTCAATTGTTTTGCCACTTGATAAACTTAACATAATTGTTGCAACATGAGCATCCCCTGCTCCAAGAGTGTCAACAATTTTCTTTACTTTAAAACCCACAACTTTATTAAAAATTGTTCCGTCAAAATACGCTACTCCTTTTGAACCTAAAGTGACATATATAATATTTTTATTTTCTAAATATAAAGTTTTTATTGCTTGCTCTAAATTATTTATATTTGTATAGTCTTGCAGTTCCTTTTCATTTAAATGTAATATTGGTTTTAAACTCATAATTTTTTTCATAACTTTTTTACTTATGGAAGTTATCATTGGTCCTGGACAAAAATAAATATTTTTATTTTTTAATTTTGCCAATTCATTAACAATTTTTTCTCCACCATTACTATAAGCTTTATAACCCTCAAAATAAATATTTTCATATTCTTTGAAATCAATTTCTTTAAATCACTGCTTTTCAAATTCTTCTTCCAAACCAGAATACGTTATAAAGGTTCTTTCACCATCTGGTTCTATCAAAGCAATACAATATCCATTATCTTTATAGTCTTTTTTTAAAAGTATATCATGCTCATCTTTTATAAGTTGTTGTTCAATAATTGAAGCAAAAACCCCTGTTCCTATTGGAACAAACAATGAGCAATCTTGATTAAATAATTTAAAAATATTTGCAACATTATAAGCACAACCACCAACATTAATTGTTCGCTCTTTTGAAACAACATCTCCTGATCTTTGCGGTAAGTTTTTAACTTGCATCATTATGTCAACAATAGCAGAACCTATAATTAGAGTTTTCATTTTGAAATATCCTTCTGTTTTCAATATCTTTCAATTTTTTCAATATAAAAATTCAAATTTATTTCATTACTTTCTTTAATTATTTTAACAAAATTATTATCTATTTTCTCAACACCAGTATATGCTCCACAAATTGCGCAAGCCATTGCTCCAATAGTATCGGTATCTCCTGCTAAATTTGCTGCAAGAAATGCAGCTTTATTAACATCTTTTGCATAATATGCAATAGCAATTGCTGTTGGAACTGATTCGCTAATGTTTACACCTGCTCCAATAATATCATATAATTCATTTATAAATTCAATATCCTTGCCCTTAAAACGATTTGCAATATCAATTGCTAACTTAATTCTTTTTGTCATAGATGGACTATATGTTTCACTTCCTAGATCTAATGCTAATTTATCAACAACATATAAATCTTCTAGAATTTCATTAAAATCACTTTTATAAAGTGCTGAGTTAACACACATTGCAATAATTGAAGCACCAGAAATTGTAATATCACTTGTATGAGTAACTTGTGAAACTTTAAAAACATAATCAACTAAATCCTTATGTTGGTTTGCTTTAAATAATAAACCTATTGGTGCAATTCGCATAGCAGAACCATTACTTAACGCTTTATTTGTTATTTCAATTGGGTTCAAATTTTTTTTAATCATTTTTAAGGACTCTTTTGAAGTTGGTCCTAAAATATTTTTTTTGAAAGCATTATTCTGTTCAGCTCAATTTAATAAATTTTTAGCTATTATTTTTTTATCAGGAATAAAATTATTTTCAAATAGTGAATCTAAAATAACTAAAGCTTGTGCAGTATCATCTGTAAATTGTCCTTTTTTATAATTTTTTGCAATTTCATTTTCTTGGGGACCATCCAAAAACTCAGTAATATATCCTTTAAAAAATTCTCTAACTTTTTTTCTTCCTCATAACTCTGAAGGCATTCCCATTGCATCTCCAATGGCCATACCATAAATTACACCCTCAATTTTGCTTTTCATATTCTCTCCTAAAATTTTTCTATTATGTTTATAATTTAATAAAAACAAGATATTATTCCTTTAAAATTATCTCATTAAATAATATTAAAAAATTAATTATAAGAACATACAAAATTTTGATGGCTTTTTATAAATATAAAGACATTTAATTTTCTCATTTTTCTAATTTACTTGATATTGTTAATAATCATTAATAATTAAGATATAGCCTAAGTATGAATGAGAAAAATATAGTCAATCTATAAAATAGTTGTAAACTTACCTTTAATTAAATAATTATTTTATAAAATTTAATTAATTTCAAACATTTCCATAAATATTTGATAGACTTTTTCAAGATTATTTTTTTCAGTTGAAGATATTGCTAAAAATTTATCATCTGGAGATAAATTTAATGTAGTTTTAATTAATTTTTCATTTTTTATAATGTCGTTTTTTTTGCATTTATCTCTTTTAGTAGCGACTATAAATACTTTTATCTCATGATGTTTAAAAAAATTATACATTTCAACATCATCTGTTGTTGGTTTGTGACGTAAATCAACTAGTTGACAAATAAATTTTAACTCTTCTCTATTGGTTAAATACTCATCCATCATTTTACCAAAAGCCAATTTCTGATCACGATTTACTCTTGCATAACCATATCCTGGCGCATCAACTATTCTAAATTCACCATTATTAATATCAAAAAAATTTAATAATCTTGTTTTTCCTGGTGTTGAAGAAGTCTTTGCCAATTTATTTTGATTTGTAAGAGCATTAATAAAAGTGGATTTACCAACATTACTTCTTCCAATAAAACATACTTCCTTAATATTATCTTGCAATCAGCCACTTTTATTGGCAGCAGATGTAATAAACTTTGCTTGCTTTATCATAATGTTTTATTCTCCACTTTTCACTATAAAGATAGAATTTTATCAATTTCTTTTATCATTTTTTCAAAATCTTCTGTTTCTTCAAACATTTCATCTCTTGCTTGTAATTTTTCATTACTTTTATTTGACATTTCTGACTCATATAATAGTCTTAATTTACCAACTAAATCTTCTTGTGTTTCAATTGTTTCATCTAAATACTTATTTTTCTCATTTAAAAACTTGTTACGTAATTTACTACGTCCCCCGTTTTCTTTCAATGATTCCAAATAAGCAATTTCAAATTTCATGTATTTTTCATAATTTTTGTTTTTCATATCTTTTTTTGATTTTTCTGAAAATACTTTCTTTTCTTCATTACTTAAAATTTTCTTTAACATATTCGCACCTCGAATTTCATCATATATCATTATTATAGAACATTTTTTGATTAAAAAGTGCTTATTTATAGTTTATTTTTTTCAATATAACTAAATAAAAAAAGAATAGTAATTAAACTACTCTTTTTTACTTTCTTTTAAACATATTATTTTAACAACTAAAATGATGGTTGAAAAAATAGCTTGAAATATATTTGTTATATAAACTTGTGGCTGAGGTATTGGAGTTAATAAACCATAAATAATTCAAATTAATGAAGCAATAATTAAAATAATAATACTATAATAGGAAATATCCTTTGTATTTTTTGTTTTAATAACTTTAATTACTTGTGGAATTAAATAGACTGCTGTTAAAATCGTTCCAATTCAACCCATTATTTCATATATTTGCATTACTTAATAATTACCTCATAATTTCTTTTGTTAAAACCGCTTATAAGTAAAGACTTATAATATTTATTTTTTACCATTCCTCCAAAAATATACACTATATTTATTTTTTTATTTATTTTTGTTAAATCAATATATTCAAAGAAGTTTCTAGCTAAAATGTCTAAAATACAATTAATTTCATTAATTAAAGCATTATAATTTTTAATTAAAATATAAACACTAAATTTTAGAAATTTGGACTTTACAGCATTTCAATTTTTATAAAGTGTTTTAAGTTCTTCTATATCTTTAAAATTAAAATATTCCAAAGTATATTTTATAAAATTACTACTACTTTTTTCTCTTTCCTTATCTATTATTGCGTATTTTATAAATTCCTTTGCAAATGTATATGCAGATCCCTCATCTGCAATTAAGGGTCCAAAACTAGACATAATTCGTTTCTTGCCTTTAACATTTTCAATCATGACACTACCACTTCCTAGTGATATTGCTAAATAGCTTTCCTTTTCACAAAATAATAACTCTTGAATTTCAATATCAGTTAATATGTAAATATTTTTTTTAATAATTTTATTATTAAAAATATTATATATTAGTTTATATTGTTTAAATTCCAAAATTCCTGGTGCTCCTAGATACAATTTTTCTAAACAGTATTCTTTATATTTTTGATAAATTTTGAAAAGTTCTGCTAAGGATTGATTAGTTTTTGTATATAAATTTACTCCATCAAAAATATCCTTCTTAATTATTTGCTTGTTAGCATCTAGTAAGTAGACTTTAGTAGAAGTAGCTCCACCATCAATTAATAGATTATATTTCATTTTTGATTTAACCTTTTTTTTCGAATTTTCTATCTTTATTTTGCTTTTTATTAATTTCTTCTAAAGCAATCATTTTCATATATTCATGTACGGTTTTTCCTATTTTCTCAGCTTCTTTTTGAATATAAGCCTGCTCTTCTTTTAAGATTTGTTTATCTCAAGCTTTATAAAATGGAAATCATACTAATGTAGCAACTCCAGTACATATCAATGAAGTGGCAACTGCAAATATACTATTACCACTTGAAAGAAATGCTCCAATTGGACCAGGTAAGGACCATGGTGCAACAGCAACTCAATGGATGCTAAATAAATTGACTAAAATTAAAGAAACAATTGCACAAATCATTGGAGCTATCATAAATGGAATAAATAAATAAATATTTAATACCACTGGAAAACCAAACATCATTGGTTCGGAAATATTAAAAACAGCTGGCACAAAACAAGCTTTTCCCATTGCTTTATTTTGCTTTGATTTAGAAAAAAACATACCACAAATTGCCAAGCCAATTGTAGACCCTGATCCTCCAATTCAAATAGTTCATTGATAATATTGTTCTACAAATTTATTTGGTACATCTCCAATCATTCCATTATTTCATCATTCAGAATTCTGAGCAATTGCAGGATATCATATCGGATAAGTTATAATTCCTGTTATTGCGCTTCCATGAATTCCAAATCATCAAAATAAGGAATTAAAGAAGATAATCATTATTACAGCTCCAAAATTATCATTTACTAATGAAGCTAAGGGTTTTAAAATATTATTTATTCCTGTAATTAAATCCACATTTGCGATATAGCCAATTAATATTACAAAAGTTGCGTAAATAATTGCTGGAATAATTGCAATGAATGAATTACTTACAGCTGGTGGAACACTTTTTGGTAATCTAATAGTAATTCGATATTTTTTAAATATTCGATATAACTCAACCATAATCATTGAAGTTATCATTGATACAAATAAACCCTGACTTCCTAAATCTGCTAAAGGTAGTGCAGTTCCACCCCCTTCCGCCAGTACTTCTGGTTTCACTCAGAGAATAAATCCAAGCATACCCATAATTCCAGACATTAATGAAGCCTCACCATAACTTTTACCTAAGTTTACTCCAATGGCAACTGATAGTGCAAGAGCCATAATCCCCATTGTTAATCCAGAGATTACAACCAATGCATGATCTAATACTTTTGGAAAATATGTATATAAATATGCATGATCTGAATTTGGATCAAAATCTGTGGGAATACTTCTAATAACAGTAATAAAAGAAGCAATCATAATAAATGGAATTAGAGAACTAAAAGCATTTCTAATTGCCATTAAATGTTTTTGACTAGCAACTTTACCCAAAAATGGCATTACTTTACCATGAATATTTTTTGCACTTGTTGTAGTAGTATTTTTAAAATACCTCATTGAGTTAATTTTACAACTATTTTTTAGTTGCTCAACTTCTTCTCTAAGTTGCTCTTTTCTTTTAGCATTAAATTTCTTTAATTCAATCAATTCTAATTTTTTTTCATCTTTTGTTAAGTTTTTAATTGTCTTTTTATATTTTCTTTTTTGCTTATTTATATCTTGAAAATAATTATTTTGTACTTCAATAATTTTTAGTTCAACAGCTTTTTGTTCTTGAACTTTTTTATATTTTTCAGGATTTTTTAAAGCTTTTAATTCTAAATTATGAGTAGCTTTAATAATTGAATATTGAGACTTGTATTGTTCAATTACTAATTCTTTTTCAAATTTTAATAATTGCTTATCTTTTAATTTATCTTTTTTTTCAATTTTTAAATCCACTAATTCTTTTTTTTGTAAGTCTTTAAACTTTTTAATTTCTAAATTCTTTTCTTCTTTTTTCATTAATACACTCCTTCCAATTTAAATTTTAGATGGAGTATCTATGCAAATTATTTCATAATATGAAATAATTTCTAAATAAGATTATCAGACTTTATTAACTTACTAATTCTTTCTTTATTTAATAAAGCGTGAAAAATTGACTTGAGTATAAATAAAACTGTCAATTCACTTGATTGTCTATTTTCAATAATGCTTTCATTTTCACCAATTCTAATTACAATATCATCTTTTGAAATTAAATTTGAAACATCATTTCTTGTTATTATTATTTTTCGAATATTTTTCTGATTAAGTTTTGTAATAATTTTTTCAAAAAAACTACTCGATAATGAATAACTGATAATTAAAACACAGTCTGATTCATTAATTATATTAGAGTAAGCAAGTTGTTGATCAGTGTCTTGAGAAAAAAATGTTCTAAGATTAACTCTTAAAAGTCAATCTATAAATAAATGAACCAAAAATATATTGCCTCCCTTGGCAAACATAAATATATTTTTAGAATTTTCAATAACTTCCTTTGCTTTCATTATAGCAACTCTATTTATTTTTGCTGTCTTTTCTAAACTCAATTTAGTTATATCTGCTAGTTTATCTATAGAATTTGCTTCACTTGAAAAATTAAACTCTTGATTTTTCAAATTAATTGTTTGCAAATATTGATTTTCTAGCTTTAATGATATATTTAGACTTTTAAAACCATTTAAGCCTAACCGCTTACAAAATCTTGTCACTGTTGAAGGGCTGGTAGAAGTATTTTTTGAAATATCAAAAATGGTATACTTTTCCAATACCATATATTTTTCTAACAAAAAATTAGCAATTACTTGAAAACTTATATTCTCAGAATATTTTGATATGTCTTTAATTTGTTCTAATGTATTTTTCTTATTCATATTTAATTACTTTTTGCCTTTATATAAATCAATTATATAGTCTAAAAGTTCTAAAATAACAAGAGCATTAGAAAAATGGTCTTGTGAATGAATAAAAAGAGTTTTTATATCTCAGCTTTCTCCTTGAGCTTCTCTTGAGATTATTTGAGCATGTAATCTATGAGCTTCATTTAATTTTGATTTTGCCTTAATAGCCAATTCCTCAGCTTTAACTATGCAACCACTCTTTGCATTTTTAAGAGCTAGAAATGCTATTCCTTTTGCCTCACCAGAAATACCAATTAATTCCATACTTATTTCTATTGTTTTTTCTTCCATTTTAAACTCCCCTAAATTTAAACTTATCTCAACCTTGTAATATACTCAAGAGAAGTAAATCATAATCCTTAATTGAACCGATATAATTTGCTGTATTTCCTAATTGAGTGTAATTATCTTTAAGTATTATTATTAATTCTCTTTGATAATGAGAATTGTTTTTATTAATAATGCATACATCTCCTCTATTTAATTTAATTTTAATATTATTTGTCTTTATTTCATCTTTGAAATCAACTCTAGTAAAAGTTGATCTAACAAAATCTTCATTTAAATCTCCTCTTCAAAAATGATTTTCATAGTCTAAAATTTTTTTCTCAATTACTAATAGATTTTTATCTAATTTAATATCAAACTCAAACTTATCTATTTTATTTACTTCTGCAAAATTAATTATTTCTTCTTCGCTCATAGCTTGATTACCAACTATCACTGTTGAGATAAGACCAGTTGCAAAAAGAAATTTTGCTTGACTTCTTATTGGTAAATTTCTAGTTTTTTCAATTGTTACTAAATTATCTACATCATAATTTTGCGGACCTTTATTTCCAAAATTAGAACCTACAAATGCGGAAGAATGTATCCCTAAATCTACAAAGCGTTTTGTTGTTTTTCAAAAAAAATTAAATGATAATCCACTATTTTTTAAAGGATAAAAATTATGACAACCAAACAAATTTTGCCTCTTAGGTTTATAATCCAAAACATTATTAATAAAATTATCATTATTACTTATATTTAATTGAATATCTAAATCTGATTCATTAAATGTTAAATCAGCTACCTCTTTTGGTAAAAGTGGAGAATCTAATCTCACACAAGATACACCAATTTTTTTAAAGAAATTAAGTTCATTTATTGAAAGTTCTAATAAATTTAAAGCATTATCATTAATATCTAAAATAATATAAAAACCAATCTTATTAGCATTAACGCATATATATTTATATAACTCTAAAATCTCATCTTTTTCCTTTTTATTAAAATGAATAATTGACATAAATAAATTATTAATTCCTTTTTTATAACATTTATTTAAATAATCAATTGTTTCTTTTTTGGAAAAATGTTCAGGATATATTGATATTCCTAATTGTTTTTTAAACATTATAATAAATCTCCTTTTCTTTTAAAGATAATACGTTTTCTAGTTTTATAATATGAAACTCCTAAAATAATTCCTAAAATAATTCCTCAGGATAATGAGATTATTATTGCAGTTATTAAAGTATTTGAAATTATTATTAAACAGAAAACAACAATTAAAATTCCAATTATTGTAAAGCAAGGTGTAATAATTCACAAACTGGGTCTTAAATCGTTATTTTCACAATATTTTAAAGACATTCAAAAAAATATTAAAAAACTAACTGCTAATAAAATTCCCGTTAATATATAATATCAAACTGGCATTTATAAACCTAAAATCCTTAAAATTCGCTCAAACAATATTTCTACGTTTGATGATGCATATTCTTTAGATTGTATTTGAATTAAGGGAACTTTTTTATCTTCTAAAGCATCTTCAAAGTCATCAAAATGCATACTCAAATGAGGTGCAAATAGAATTAAATCATACTTATTTGCTAACTCAAGTATGTTATCTTTTCCAAATCCACCTTCATCAAATTTTAAATTATACTCTTCTCCTAATTCATTTAATCTTTTAGAAATTATTGAACTACTATAACCACCTGAACATAATATTAAACCTTTTATTTCTTTCAAAATTATTCCTCCTCTATTTTAATTACACGCACGATAGTGTTTATTCCATAATCAAATGATTTAATTTTAATTAGCAACTCATTTTGTTTTTGTTCAAAGTCAACTTTTTCTGAATTATCTAAATATGAAATATTTTTAATATTTAATTTTTTTTCTAAATTGTATTTTCTAATTTCTTGAAATTCTCCACCTAAGTGAATTTTTTTTACATGTCCTCCTGTTGTGACATTATAGGCAAATAAATAATAAATATGATTTTTTTTAACAATAAAATCTTCTTCTAATACATATGTTAATTCATAGTCACCAATTAAACTATAGCCATATTTTTTAACTCAATAGCTAAATTTTTTAACTGTCTCTATTTCTAGATTAATTAAATCTCCCTTTTTGTTGACTGATAAATTTAGTAAGTAATTGGCTTTTTGTTTTCTAGCCATCAAAAATTTTAGAATTAATTCTTTAACAGATTTAAAATTAAAATCTTCTTTAGCATATCCTCAGTGATCATTAAAAGTTTGACAAGTTTCAGCAGCAAGATCTCTTGAAAAAATTGAATAGTCAATTTTTTTTAAATGTCCTTGTTCAAAAGTAATTGAATCAACTTCTGGATGTTGTTCCTTTCCAGCATTTAAAAGTCCTGAATTATTTATAATCATTGCATTTGGATTATACTTTCTAATTATTTTATATAACCTGTCTTCTTTTCAATCGTTATTTTTTTTATTTCAATTACCATCAAATCAATATCCCTTTACATTAGGGTATTTTTTACATAAATATTCAATATTTGAATGCATATATTCTAAATACTCATCAAAATTTGTCTCATAACTTGGGTGACTTCAATCCCAAGTTGCATAATATAAATAAGGATCAATATTAGCCTTATTACATTCATTAATAAATTCACTCAAAATATCTTTTGTTTTAGTAATTGAAATGTCATATAAACTAATGCCATTTGAATCATATAATGCAAAACCATCATGATGTTTCGTTGTTAAAGTTATATATTTAAAACTATTCTCCTTAGCAAATTTAACTATGCTTTTAATATTTAATTTTAAATCAGTCTCATTAAGTTTTGGAAAAAGTGATAGATAATCATCAGTTGATAGGTTATACATTTTCATATATCATTCGCCTTTTTCTAATTGATTATACAAACCATAATGAATAAATAAACCAAGACCATATTTTTTAAAATTTTTAACTCTTAGTATCTCTTTCATACTACCTCCATAGTGATTATATTTTCAATTTCTTATAAACATGGAATTATGAAATTTATTTCAAAGTTTGAAATAAATATCAAAATTGAAAATAAAAAAAAGAAACTGTAAAAATTTCTTAAAGTTAATATTTTATAAACAAATGATTTTTAATGAAAATATCAGTAAATTTTTTACTAATTAATTTTTTTTAAATAATCATAAAGCCCTAAGTTGTATTTTAATTTAATAATATCTTGATATTCTTTTTCATCTTTATATGTAATAAATATTAGAGTTCTTTTAAAATTGTGAGTTATTTCAATAATATTTTCTAAAGTAATAATTTCATTAAATAAAAATAACTGACTATCATGAACAAATGCAATTATAGAATTTTGCTTAATATTTAATAAAATTATATATATAAGTACTTGAATTGTATAAATTAAGTAATAAATTGTAAAACCAAATCCAAGATATTTCATATTTTTAAAGACTAGATTTATAATAAAAAAAACTGTTAATGATAAAAACATTAATGTAAAACCAATTAATAGATAATATACAAAAAAATTATTTAATTTCTTATTAAAATACTTATTTTCTACTTTTAAAGAATTCATTTTTCTAAGCCTGTTTGAGTATAAAATGAAAAAATATACTAGAGTAATTGAAGTAAATATAGAGAAAATATACCCACTAATTACACTACCACTTCAGATATTTGAATATATCATGCTTAATTATCTCCTTTTTATTAATTCTTTAATGGTAAGAAATAAATCAAAATCTTCTAATAAAATAATATACTTATCATTATCAACTTCTAATTCAATATATTTATTTCAAATTTTATTAACATAAATAAGTAAATAATTGCAGAATACGATGTCTTTTAAACTATATTGAAAATACTGATTTTTTAATTGAATCATTAATCTTTTGTTTGTAATATAAATTGAAAAGTTAATATCAGACTCTTTTAATTCTTTCTTGTAATCTTCTTTTTCTTTTTGATTTTTTAACTTTATTTTATACAATTGCAATTTATCACTAAAAAAATAACATTCTTCACCTTTTGGTAATTCAAAATCAATATCAACCTTTTTAATTTTGAATTCATCTTTCAGTATTTTTATTTGTTCTTTTATTTTAAAATTCTCACTTTTAAAACTCTTATATTTTTCTTTAAAAATTAAAGCTAATGTTCCTGTTACTAATATCATAATTAATCAGATTAAGACTATTATAATTACTGCAACATTTCTACTTGTCATAGTCCTACCTAACCCCTTTTGTTAATATATTATAACAATTATAGTTTTATACTTTTCAAGTATTTTCTAAAAAAGACAATAAAAAAAGTCCAGACCTAAATCTGGACTAAAACTATTTAAGGGTAAAATAATTTTAAATTTAACAACTTGAATTGTTCTAGGTACTTATTTGCTTTTTTCAAAGCATTTTTACAAGTAGCATTAACTTGTAGTTTCCTGATCCCACCCTTACACCCTTTTGTTCTAACTAATAGATTAGAACAAACAAGAAAACTTGGAGATTTTGTTAATTTGATTAATAAAATCAATACCTTTATAGAATAATTCTTTTGATATGCTTTTTTTTCTGATATATTGCAAGTCCTAAAAGAACTTTACATTCTTTATTATTGATTATTTAAATAAATAATCAATAATAAATTGATAACATAAAAGAGTTTTTATATTTTTTTTTTATTTTTATGTTTAAAAAAAGATTGCAAATATTATTTTTTTTGATATATTTATATTAGCTGTTAATTTGCTAATTTTATTAACAGCGCTAAGACTTATGTTGTTGTAAGCCCTCCCAAGTTTATAATAACTGCAGGGAAATATAATTATTATCATTTTTAATTAAGTCATTTATTTGAGATGTATATATACTTCAAATAAACTATGACAAATAAGATAATATAATATATTCCCTTTTTTTTATGAAAATTTTAATTAATATTAATTTTTTCACTTAAAGCTCTATTTAAATAATAGAGCTTTTTTTAATTTAGTTACTAAACCTGTTAAGGTACATAATCATAATCAAAGAATATTATAAAATTCAATAGAAAATAACATCTTTTATTGTATTCGCTATAAGTCAAAATATATTTTTACATTTCTTAAATGTAGTAGTTTCTTTTGACATAATTATTTTATTCCTTTTATTTTATTTTGCAACAAAAAAATAAAAAAATACCCTAAAAAGTGTTGATAAAACTAGCTTTAAAAAAAGAGAAATTTTAACTAAAATTACTGTTTAAATTGAATTTTTACAAAAATTACTAGTTTCAAACTCTTTTAGATTCTCCTATATTGGTAAACTAAAGAAAGTAGTTGAAGCTAAAACAATACACATTGCTAAAGTATCTTGAATATCTTTATTGGTTTTTAAGAAAAAGTATCTCGATGTAAATAACATAATTGAATAAAATAGGAATCCAATTATTAAAACTCCCAATTGTTTAATAAGATCTTGTACTTTAATATCTATTAAAATCCATCTAAAGTTAGAGCTGGAATACCAATTAACATTACAACTTTGACAAATACTTTATCTCACTCCTTATTTAAAACATTTTTTTAGTTAATATGAAACCTAAAAAATTACTGTTAAAGTTGAAAAAATGCTCCTCAAAATCCCCAGTCGCCTAATATCTAACTAATTGTTTCTCCAATATTTGTTGATAATACATAAATTTTATCTTTCTATTTTTTAAGTTTCGCATTAAAAAACTTATATATGTATCTTTGTTGTTACTTAATATTTTATGCTCAGGATAAAATATATTTCAGTTTATGAATAATTATTGTAAAATAAAAAACTTTTTCACATAAGTGAAAAAGTTTCATAATAAATATATAATTTTCAATAAATATTAATCAATTAAAAATTATATGGGAAATTAACTTCTAAAAATTTTTTTCAACCAGGATTTGGTGAATGATTAGGATAAATTTTTCAATATTTCTTTTGAGCTTCAAGATAAGAGCTAGCTTCTATAATTTTATTTCTTACTAAATACATAAAAACTATACTTGCACTTCTGTTAACACCTCAAATACAATGAATATAAATTTTTTTATCTTTAATATTATTTTCAATTTGTTTTATGGCATCCAAAATTAGTGTTTCATCCATATCTTGAAAATTAGGATAATCTTCAAAATTATATAAAATTCTATTATTTTTTTCATCAACTAATTTAATTTCATCCTTTTTGGGATTTTGCTCAAGAAAGATTTCCTGAGCACAACTCAAAACTAATTGTGCATCATTCGGAACACTGTGCATATCTCCAAGATATAAATTTTCTATTATTTTTTTACTCATCACTTTTCTTCCTTTCTGAAATTCAAAATGGTAAAAATTTTGAAAAAAATTCTTTTGCTGAATTTATGAATAAACAATCGAAATTAGTAACACTTTGATATTCTAAATTTTTATTTTTAGTTATAGTTATACAAATATGTCTATCATTATCAATTACATTTTCTAATAATAAAATTGGACCCAATTGAATACTTGGCTTCATTTCTTTTAATCCCAAAATACTAGGATTTTTTAGATATGGTTCAATTATTTTTTCACACTCTTCTTCTGTTTTACCATTTAGATCCAGATAATAACTCAATGAGTTTTGATTACTTGCTTTAATTAATCAATTTCTCTCATCAAATACTATATATAAATTAATACTTCAATATTCATTATTGCGAAAATAAATTCTATATATTTGCTTTAATTCATTAAAGTCTTTCGGTTCATAGAATTCTATATCACTACAATTACCCTTAATTAATTCTAAATTTAACTGCTTTAAAAAATCTTTTATTTCCATAAATTTGTACCTCAATAAAATTATAAATAAAATAACTAGTATTTTACTAGTTATTTTATTTATAATTAAATTATTTTATATATAGTTAGGTAAAATACAAAATAATTGTTAAAAATATAGTGTTATGATTGCCCTTTTTTAATAAGATAGTAATTTATACTTTATATTTTGGGTAAATATTTATTATAAAAATTAGTTATCTTCTTTATTTTAAAAATATATATTAATTCAAATCTAAGTAATTATCAAATTCAAGGTATTTAAATATAGTTATTTGACCCTACCTATTAATGCAAGGCATTTTAATTTTATATCTTCAAAATAAAAAAGATAGAAATACAAACAAATCTAAAATGATTTTGATAAATATAAAAAAAGTTTAACAAAATTCAAACTTTTATACTAAATTTATTAGTTTTTTTCTGAAAATTCTTTAAAATAATAAGAAAGGAATGATGTAAATGAATTATAAAAAAAGTTTAAAAAAATTGAAAAAATATCACTATAATTGATTGAATATTACACTTATGATAATTCTTTTTCCTATTGTCATAATCTTATCAATTTTATGTTCAATTATGTTTGTACCCTATTTATTTAAATATACCCGAAAAGGAAAATATAAAGGTATAGAATTTAATACTTATGAGCATCTGCTTTATGATCTAGAAGTTAAAAAAATTAATAATTTTAATATTAAAAAGGAGCAAATTAGAGAATTTAAAATTGGAGCAACAAGTGAAGAAATAAGTGCTTTAATTGTTAAACATAAAAATTCTAAAAAATGAGTAATAGGTTTGCATGGCTTTAAAAGAAATAAATATATGGGACTAAGAGGAGTTTTTCATCTCTATGAGCAAGGTTATAATATTATCTGTTTTGATGCTTTTGCCCACGGTTCAACTTATGGCAAATATTCTGATTTTGGGCTTACAAATGCAAAGGTATTAAATGAAGTTATTACTTGAGTTAAAAATTCTTTTGAAGTAGAAGAAATCGGAGTTTTTGGAACAAGTATGGGTGCTACAAGTGCAATGTTTTTTGCAAATAAATATTATGAAAAAAATAAAATAGATTGATTAATTGCAGACTGCCCATTTACTCAAGCAGTTCCACAAATTAGATTCTTTTTACAAAAATATATGATTATACCTTGGTGACTGATGTCATTAGGTATAAATCGTAATTTCAGAAAATATGCAAAAATGAATATAAAAGATGTCAATTTATTAAAGCAAGATAACATTATAAATGATCTTAAAATTCTATTTATTCATGGAAAAAAAGACGATTTTATTTTATATGATAATTCAGTGGTTTTATATCATTTAAAAAATTGAGTTGAAAAAGTAAAATTGAGTCAAATTAAATTATATGAAAATGCAAAGCATTCAAGTTCAATGCATAAAAATTTAGATGACTATATAGACACAACTATTAAATTTATATCTAATTAAGAAGTTTTTACAAAAGCTTCTTAATTTTTTGTTAAGAGAATATAAAAAAGAAAAAAACTTCTATAAAGAAGTTTTTTAGCTATATCCATTAAAACTATATCATTAATAAATTATTTAGAAATTTAACATAAAGCAAGACAATTGTAATATTATTACTAAAACCAAAACCCTATTTAAATAAAAGCTAAATTATATTATTTTGAAACTCTTTTTAATGATAACTTAGCTTGGTCTTTGCTTTCATCTACTGAAATAACATATCCATCCATTTGTTGACCTACTGTTACATAGTCAGCTACGTTTGTTACGTAAGCGTCAGCAATTTCTGAAATATGAATAAGACCTTTGTAGATTTTACCATCGATTTCAGCATCACAGAATGCTCCGAAATCAACAATTTTAGTAATAGTAATATTTACAATTGTACCCATGTTTCGTTCTCCTTTACAATTAATAATAAACTATTTTTATACATAAAGATACCTATTATTAAATAAATTTAAAATAAATATTTTAGTGTGTAAAACTAGTAAAATTTCTAAAAAATGTCCCCATTTTTTGAAATTAAGTTCTGATATCAATAAAATGATTTTTTCTTATATCTTTTTAAACTTTTTATATCATTTTCTGCTCTATCAATATATATAAAGCCATAACGCTTTTTAAAACCTTGATGCGATGATACTAAATCAATAGCACTTCACGGATTATATGCAATTATTTCAATTCCTTCAGAAATAGCTAATTGCAACTGTTCAATATGTTTATAATAGTATTCAATTCTAATTTCATCATTTACAGTCTCATTTTCAAGTGTTTCTGACAAACCTATTCCATTTTCAGAGATCATTAAAGGTAATTGATATCTTTCATACATTTCTCTCAAAGTAATTCTTAAACCCACTGGATCCAATGGTCAACCATATTCGGTTTTACCAAGATACTCATTTTTTGAATAACTAAATAAACCATTAATATCAAACATTGTTTGTTGGTCTATTTTAATTTCTTTATCAGTATCTTCTTGATTTTCCATTACTGTTCCTGAGGTGTAGTAGTTAATTGACAAGAAATCGGGTTTACCTTTTTTAAGAATATCTAAGTCAGTTTCTAATATTTCTGGCATAAGGTCATTATCTAAAAAGTACTTTTTAACTATTGGATTATATATACCCCTTACAATGGCATCCAAATAGTATCAATTTCTCATAATACTTGCATTTTGAGCACTTAAATAATCTTCTGGTTTTTTTGAATTGGGATAAATACATACATTATTTAAAGCAGGCCCTATTTTTGATTCTTTATTATATTTTTTTAATAAATTAACTGCAAGTGCCTGAGCAATAAACATATTATGAGATTGCTGATATAATTCCTTTTCATTTAGAGAAGAATGTGAGCCATTTAAAATGGATACTTTACTCCCAATCATAATCATTACATTTTGTTCATTAAAAGTTATTCAATATTTCACTTTATTTGCAAATCTTTTAAATAAGGCTTTTGCGTATTTTAAATAGGCATTTACTGTCAATTCTCTATTATTTCATCCTCCTCTTTCTTGCAATGAAAGAGGCAAATCAAAATGATACAAAGTTGGAATTGGTTCAATATCATTTTTAATAAGCTCATCAATTAAATTTTCATAAAATTGAAGCCCTTTTTCATTGATTTCACCATCTCCTGAAGGAATTATTCTTGATCAAGCAATTGAAAATCTAAAAGATTTTAAGCCCATTTCTTTAAATAAAGCAATATCTTCTTTATATTTATGATAAAAATCCGATGCAACTTTAAAATCACTGACATCTTCTCCATACTTTTTAATATCTTGAACAGACATTCCTTTACCATCTTCATTATATGCTCCTTCAGCTTGAAATGCTGAGATTGAAGCTCCTCATAAAAAGTCATTTGGAAACTTATTTTTCTTTAATTTCATTGTTATTTAACCGCCTTCATTTTGATATCTTTTCTTCTTAAATAATCATTCTTAATTTGAGTTAATCCATAGTTTATATCTAATGAATGTATAGCACTAAAGTATTGATTATTAAGTTTAATTAAATCTGCAAAATTTAATTCTATTGCAAAATTATTAATATTTTGAGAAATTATATGCATAAATTCTTCTTGCTTATTGTTGAATCATTTTGATTTTTCTTTAAGTTTTTCTTTAAATGAATCAATTTCCTTTTGCATTATTTCTAACTTGTTATTTTTTTCAAAATTTTTAAAAGAATTATATAAAATTTCAATTTTTTCAATTTCTTCTGTTTTACGCATTTTTTTTAATTTTAATAAATATTTATTTTTTTGTACTTCATATTTTTCATTATACTTATCAAAAGTTGCTTCTTTTTTATTTAAAATAATTATTTCTTTTTCTAATTCCTTAATGTTTTTAAGTTCTTCTTTTGAAAAATAATTATTGGTTCTTAATAAGAAAACATCTAATTTTAAAAGTGCTTCTTTTTTTGTTATATTATTTTTTTGACAATAAGTGTAGACCAATAATTTATTTATTTTTCTAATTTCTTTTAACTCATCTGGTCTTTCTTTATATATTAATAGAGTTATAAGTGCGCTTGAAGCAAGTGTTATTAAAAGACATAATGAAAACATTGCCACATTAATACCGCCACCAGGAATATAACCTGTTATTGAAAATATTCCATATCCTCCTGGAACATGCAGTTTAACACCAATAATACCAGAAATCATTCCACCAATTGCTGCACCGATATTTCCTGCGATAAATGGTTTTTGTTTTGGTAGGTTTATTCCATACAATATTGGTTCTGAAACTCCAATTAATCCTGCTGGAATATTTGCAATAGACATAGCTCTCAATTTTGCATCTTTTGTTCTAATAATTAAACCAACTAAGGCTCCTACTTGTCCATAAACTCCATACATTAAACCTGGACTTAATAATTGAGGTATCTGTTGTTGAACTTGCACAGAAATTGGCATTGCAATAGCAATGTGAATTCCAAGTACAACAGCTGGTTGTCAAACAAATGAAAAGATAGCAACTCCAATTCCAAAAGGCAATAGTCCTATTTCATTAACAACATAACCTATTCCATATTCTACAAGACCTAGTGTTGGTCCTACAAAGAAAAATGTTGCACTTACAATTATAATAAAAGCAAGTGTGTGTCTAAAAATTATATCAACCATTGCTGGCATTCAAGTTCTGATTCATTTATCTAATCAATAATAACCAATCATTGCAGCTACACAAGGCAATATTGTATTTGCATATGCTTTAATACCAATTGATACATCTCCAATTTTAAATCATGTTCAAATTGGAGTAGCATTTTGAAATAAAAATGGATTAGCAATTACTAAACATATTAGTAAACCCATTTGAGAATTACCGCCCAAATACCTAATTGTGTTATAACCAACAAATAATCCTAAGAATTTAAAGGCTACATCAGTTATAATATAAAAATATTGACTAAAATGATCAATTTCTTCTAAAGAACCAGCAGGTCCAGGTTTAACTAAAACTCCTGCTTGAATTAAAATACTTTGCACAGCCATTAACATTCCCACACCTATAAAAATTGGTAAATTTGGGACCATAACCCCTGCTAAAGATGCCATAGCTTTTTCTTTAAAAGATCTTTTTGCTTTTACTACACTATTTTCTTTTGAAAAATTATTAGTTAGATTTGTAAATGATGCAAATACTTTTTGCACTTCTCCACCAATAATTATTTGAAGTTCTTCACCATTTCAATGAGTTCCCTTAACTAAATTTAATTTTTCTATACTTTCTAAATCAACTTTAGATTTATTTTTAATTATTAATCTAAAACGTGTCATACAATTATAAAACTTTGAATAATTTGCAGATGTTCCCACAAATTTATATATATCTTCTGCTGTTTTATCGTATTTATTTATAGAAATAAGAGCATCAATATTTTTTAAAATATCTTTTTGATTTTCTAAATAAAAATAACCAATCTCATCTCCTCTTTTTACATTTTTAATATTATCTTTTAAAATAAATTTTCAATTATCTTCTAAACTCTCTTCAATTACTATTGGTGTAGAAATTTGAAGTTTATTTTCTTTTATCATATTAAAATTAACTTCAACAAGTTTGTCATTCAAAGAGACTTGCTTATTTACTTCTGTAAAAATTTTAAAAGGTTTCCCCTTTAGATTAACAGTATCCAAACCTATATGAATAAGAACGTTTGGACCGTTTTTACATTTTAAAAACATTGCATGTTTTGTATCAAAAATCATATTAATATTTGCTTCTTCAAATGGTGAGTAGAAAACATTTGAATCAGGTTCAATATAAATTCCATCACCTAGCATTTTTTCACTAAAGACACCATCATTTAATTTTTCAATTTTGAAAATTTTTCCATCACATGGTGCATAAAATTTTATTTTTTCCATATTACCTCCCAGAAGTATTATCTCTAAAAAGAAAATTAAAGAAAGACTCTTGGTGATTTTTTCATTTAGATTAATTTAATTAAAGTAAATTAAGAGCTTCATTAAAAAATGCTAGTATATAACTCATTGAAATATTTCTATAGATATAACTACTTGGAAAACTTTTTAAGTCTAAAATAAATATATCTTTATAAGTTTGAAGTTTATATTTTTGTGAATTTGAACAAAATATAAAAATGTTTTTATTTACTTCTTTAAGTTTTTCATAAATTTTGATTAGTATCTCATTACCTTGACCAGCAAAAAAAAGTAAAATACTATCATTTTGATTAATTTTTTCAATATAGTTGTAAAATAAATAATCATTTACTATATTAATAGTATTAATATTATTTAAATTAAATATCTCTACAATTAAGTTTGAATAATATTTTAATTGATTAGAACTTAAAATATAAACTTTGCCATCTTTAATTTTATTAAAGATTTCAAAAACTTTTTTCTTAATTTCATCAAAAATATTTATTTCTTTATCCATATTTGTTGCATGAGAAAATTTAAAATTAGCATCTACTTGTTCAGCTAATTCAAATTTTAATAATGAAATTAATTCTCTGTAACCTTTTAAATTAAGTTTTTTTGAGAATACTGTCAATAAGCTTTCAGATACATGTATAGTATCTGCAAATTCTTTTATAGATAAAAAATTTTTATTAATATACATTTCCACTAATTTTTTTGCAATTAATGTGTCATTCTTATTATCATTGTTCTGTGTTATCTTAGTTAATTTATCAAAAATCATGTTTTCCTTTTCTAAATTTTTTCTAAAAAAATTTATAAAATAAATATATACCAATTAGTTGTTGCTAATTATATTAATCTATTCAAATAAAAAAACAAGATAATAATATCTTGTTTTTTTATTTAAAAATAATTTACCTTTATACTTAATATTAAAAAAACATTTTATCTTTTTAATGCTACCTTCAAAGAGACTTCAAAATTTCCCTTAAAAGTGTCAGATTTATATTTTCTAATAAGTCTACTATTTCCTAAAGGGCCTGGGCTTGGAAATACTGTTAATCAACTTAGACCTAAAACATTTGTCTCTACACCTGGTTTATCTTTCATTAATCTAACTGCTATCATCGTGTTATAAGTATCTTCTAAAAATACTCTGTCGTCAGTTTTATAAAGCATTGCATCAATAATATATTCTTCCTTTGTTTTAATATTTGTTAAAGACCAATATGGTTTTACAATTTTTAATTTTTCTTTTGGATTTTTATTAAAATAATTTTTATACTCGCTTAATGTTTTCACATACATTGTTTGAGAATCATTCTCACCTAAATCCAAATCTAGATTAAATATATCATTATTAGAAAACTTTATTAAATCTAGAACTTCATATTCAGTAATAATAAAGAAATCGCTTAGAATTTGTCAAGATGTAAAATATTGATTTTCCTCATATCCAGAGAGAGATACATTTTTATATTCAATATTATCAATTATAAAATCACCAATAAAATCAATTTTATATTGGGCGTCAACTTTATCATAGATATAAAAATTTAATTTTTGAATTTCTACATTATCTGAAATTAATAATTTTTTATAAAAATTATTATCAATATTTTCACCTGAACTATCTAATGCTCCAAACTTTGCTTCTAATTGTTCAATATTTAATTCCACAATATTATTTTCTTTTTTATACTCTTGTCATTTAACTAAACTTTGTTGCATTTCTTTTTTTCTATCATAACTTTTATTTGGCAAAAGTTCATTTTTATTATCTACTTCAAAATTTGAAGTAGATATTTTTATTGAAAATTTATCATCTACTGATAGAAGATTTTCATTATTTTTTATAGTAAAAGCACTAATTTGATTTACAGATCCCAATGTTAAGGAAAATACAGTTAAACTATTTAAAAGTTTTTTCATTTTTTTATAAAATCCTTTCCTTCTTAAACCCACCCTCACCCAATTAATTTTTAATTTAATTATAGATATATTTTATAATAAATGCATAAAATTAACTGTTTTTTAATATTTGTGAATAATAATTTTTTGATTTTACTTTAATAAATTTAAAGCTATTCCATATTAAATGTCTAAAAAATATAAAAAATCCTATACACTCTTTTCAAATGTCATAGGATTTTTTGTTGTATTATTGGTAATCATAAAATTAATATTAACATAAGTTTTTATTATTAATTTTTAACCTTTCCTACTTTTTAATGCTTTATGAATTGATTCCATATTTATAGGCAATTTTATAAGATTCATCAATGGCAAATTATTTTTAATTAAATATAGAAATAAATAATTAATTTGACGATAAGTTTCAGCAGCAATAACTAGTGAATTTTCATTGTTATCATATTTAAATGATTTAATATTTTCTTATAATAAATACTTTCTAAAGGATTCAACGTCAAAAGAATCCTTAATAAATATTTTATATTTAGAATAGACTCCCAATTTATCCTTAGAGCCTTCAAATATTTTTAATCCAGTTTCTAAAATTACATATTCATCAATAATATCTGAAATTTCATCAATGTTATGAACAGTTATAATTACAGTTTTACCTTGTTTCTTGTAATCTATTAATAAGTTCTTAACTTTATTTCTTCAACAATATTAATAAATCTGCTTCAAGATTAAATGCCTTGATAATTTGATCTTTAGTATATTCTCCACCACTGCTAAAAATTTCATTCAAAAAATAGTTTTGTTCAATATAAAGTGTTTTAAATTTATTTATTAGTAACCCTTTATAATCATTTTCAATTCCTAAAATTGCTTTGGCAAAACTGGTTTTGCCACTTCCATTATTTCCAATTAGCCCAATTACTTGATTATTATTATCTATCAATAATTTTTCTATTTCAAACAAAAATTGATCTTTTTTTTCTAATTTAAAATTTTTTATTTGTATCATATAATAATCTTCCTTTTAAAAAATAAGCTATATTTACCTGCTAATTAATTATTATCAAAATAATTTTTAAAGTATTGTGTAACTTTATTAATATCTAAATTTTTAGGTTTTCATTTATTTGCTTGATTTAATACCATAAAATTTTGTTTATATCATTTTAATAAACTATTGTAGTCCTTTATCGTGAAACTTTTTAATTTTAAACTACTATTTTCTAAATAAATTTGTGATATTTTATATCAAGTTAATTTTGTATTATAGGGTAAAAAATCTTTCAATTCTCATTGAATTATACATTCAAGTATTAAAAAGTAATCAGTTTCCACTTGGTGAAATGAGTTATTAAGTGAATAAAAAGAATGAAAAGAATTAACATAATAACCCCTTTTATCCATCTCATTTTTTCAGTTGAAAATAAGTAAATTAAAATAATTTCTTCCTAAATCTAAAAATGGTTGCATAGCTTTATTATTGGGTTTTAAATTTAAACAATAGTCATGCATGCCAAACTCTTTTCTTAATGCTGTTAATGTTATATCTGGTGCATATTTATAAATCTCATAAGGAATAATTCTCATAAAATATTTTCTCTTCTCTATAATTAAAAAAATTTTAACACTTAATTAAATAAAAAAATAATATCTATAAAATTATTATAAAATAAAAATTATCTGGGTCTGAACTTACTCCTTCTTTTTTTATTGTATTAGTAGCTTTAGATCATTATCTAGTTTGAAATCTTCTATTTGAATATTATCAATTACACAAAATGGTTTTAATAATTTTAGTATTTAAATATGACCCAATTAATTCTATAATATCAGAAATATTTTTTTATTTTTTAGCTAAACTTTTAATCTCTGCTATTTCAAAAAATTTTAGTTGATAAAATTTTATAACTCCAAATTTTGAAAAGCTATATGTATTTCAATTTGATTTAATTACCGATTTAATTCAAGACTTTTCTAATAATTATTTTAAATGATTTATCTAAAAATTACTTACTTGAATTCATTTTACTTTCCACTGCTAAAATGTTTCCTATAAGGTTTTCCATCATTCTAGCTTTTCCTCTCTTAATCAGTGAGTTAAAAAAATCAATATAGTCTATTGTCAATTTTTTAGTATTTCACCAATCTGGAGTTTTTATTGTTAATATTTATTATACTAATTTAAAATTTTTAATGTAATAAATAATTTTTTACAATCAGCAAACTTGGCTTTAATGGTTTGGATAATAATTTTATGATTTTTATAAATGAATGCTTTATCTATATCTTTATAACCTCACGATAGTGCAACTGTTGTAGAAACAAGGACTTTTTTAATCTAATATTTTTTACTTTTTACCGATGTTCTTATTGGGACGGGCAATTCCATGAACATTATTAGAGCAAAATAAACCATTATTAAATTTTAAAGTTTTAATAAGTATTTTTTTTCTCTTGTTGTATTTCTTGATTTTGATAATATAATTATTTGAAAAATTAAAAGTTATATAAATAATCTATCAAGTTTCGGAGAATAAAAATAATTTTTTTTAAATCAGATACACTTATATTTTATTTTATAATTCTTGACTTTCTTTAAAATTAATTATATTTAATTTATTATTAAAAGCACTTTATATAAAAAAATTCTCAATATATAAATATTATTAGAACTTTTTATTCTATATCTATATATTAAGAATTTATACTAATTATTAATTTTTATTTTATGTAAATGTAATAAATTCCTTACCAAAATTACCATCAAGTATCTGATCTAAGTCAATATAAAAGTTTAAATATCCAAAACTTCAATGAAATGAATTATTCTCAAAACGAGAGCTATCCCCTGATGGATTATAATAAGAAATATAAATACCTTTTTTCTCATCATAATGTTTAAATCATTTTGAATTAATTAAATATTGAAATGACTTAGATTTCCTTTGAGAAAAAGAAAACATTGTATCTGATGATAAATTTGCTAAATCAAACATTGATTCTCTATAACTTTCCAAATTTGTTAATTCGTTAGTTAAAGATAATTGATAACTCATAAATTCTGAACCACCAGCTAAAGCTTGATCAAATTTTATTTTTTTAGTAAAATCAGATCCTTTTAAGGCCATTAATATATCATCTTTTGAATTAGCTTCTGGTACATATCCATAATCATAATCAACACCAAAAGTTTCATGAAAAGCCTTAATAGTTTTTACAGAAAACTCAGACATATCATCTAAAGCTTTATCTTCACTTTCATTTAAATCAATCATATAATTTACAGCAATTTTAAAATCTGGTAACTCATGAACATATGCATTACTTCCCAAATTAATTGATAATCCCTTTAAATTAATATAACCCATAGCAACTGAACTTTTATACTCATTACTATTTTTATACTCATCAAAATTTCCCTTTAAAGTTTTTAAAAAATCTTCTTTTAATAAATTAAAATCCTTATTTCAAATATCTTTATTTTTTTTCACAAAATATTGATTTCTCAAAGCTTGCTTTGCATTAGTAGTTTCTGGATTATTTCTAAAAATAGTTTTCAACATTACTTGACCATTTAAATTTGAATAATCATATTTAATTGATTCTTCATTATTAGCAATTTTATGTTTATTAGCGCTAGCTAATAAAGACGTTTGATTCAACTCTTCTGTTTTAAAAATTGATTCTTCACTAAATGCAAGTGGTAAAGCTTCTAACTCAGCAAAGTATTTATTTTTTATAAATGAAATTATTGATTTTTCAAAGCCATTATTTTTTCTATCTATATCATAATAATTAGCTAGTTCTTTATCAATTTTTCCATATCCATCTGATGGTTTTTTAGAACCCATAATATCTTTTCACTTTAAATTAGTTTGTTTAATATCATCTTGTTCTTTTGAAGATAAATAATCATTTGCAATATTTCTATAAAAAAGATCAGTTGCATTTTTTAAAGCAACATTATCTGTTGATGTATATTTAAGAGTATCATCAATATTTAAAGTTTCAATCTCTTTTTTGCCTTTATACTGTATTTCAATAGTATAATCTAAAGTCACATTACCTAAATACATTTGCTGACTATTATTAGAATTAATTTTTAATGTACTTCAATCAAAAACTATTCCCTTATATAAACTATTAACATCATTTAAAATAAGTTTATATTCACTAATAAACTTTAATTCATTTAAACTCTTTTCAAGATTTTCAATATCTAAAACTCTTACAATATCTAAGTTTAATTGATTTAATCGGTATTCACCTATCTCTTCAGAACTTTTCCCCTGATATTGTTCAATTGTTGTTTTATTCAAAAATTGATTATCAATTTCTGTAGCTGGTAAATTTATTAAATTCTGATAAACATTTTTTTCTAAATGTTCAGCAAAAATATTATTAACGTCTTTTTCAAATTTTTTTATCAATTCAGCTGTTATTATTTCATCTTTTCCAGGATCTGTTTCCCCACAAGCTACTACAGTAGCACTTGATGAGGCTACAAGAGTAACTGCTCCTAATAAACTTAATAGTCTTTTCATATTTCTGTCCTTTTCTTAATACCCTTAGAACAATTTAAGCCTATACATATTATAAAAAAAAAAAAAAAAAGCAACATTTAAGAGCAAATGAATGTAAAATAATATCTTAATAAACTTATAAAAGTAATAAGTAAGCTCAAAAATGTAATATTTAAAGAGAATTTTATAAATGAAATTTGCTATTTGACTTTAAACTTCTTCCAATTTCATTATTAATTTAGAGATATAAACTCTCTCAATTATTTAAATACAATATTTTATTTTATAATTCTTGACTTTCTTTAAAATTAATTATATTTAATTTATTATTAAAAGCACTTTATATAAAAAAATTCTCAATATATAAATATTATTAGAACTTTTTATTCTATATCTATATATTAAGAATTTATACTAATTATTAATTTTTATTTTATGTAAATGTAATAAATTCCTTACCAAAATTACCATCAAGTATCTGATCTAAGTCAATATAAAAGTTTAAATATCCAAAATTTCAATGAAATGAATTATTCTCGAAACGAGAGCTATCCCCTGATGGATTATAATAAGAAATATAAATACCTTTTTGTTCATCATAATTTTTAAAATATTTTGAAGTAATTAAATATTGATGTGACCCATGAGAGTATCTTTGAGAAAAAGAAAACATTGTATCTGATGATAAATTTGCTAAATCAAACATTGATTCTCTATAACTTTCCAAATTTGTTAATTCGTTAGTTAAAGATAATTGATAACTCATAAATTCTGAACCACCAACACTAGCTTGATTAAATTTTATTTTTTTAGTAAAATCAGATCTTTTTAAAGCCATTAATATATCATCTTTTGAATTAGCTTCTGGTACATATCCATAATCATAATCAACACCAAAAGTTTCATGAAAAGCCTTAATAGTTTTTACAGAAAACTCAGACATATCATCTAAAGCTTTATCTTCACTTTCATTTAAATCAATCATATAATTTACAACAATTTTAAAATCTGGTAACTCATGAATATACGCATTACTTCCCAAATTAATTGATAATCCCTTTAAATTAATATAACCCATAGCAACTGAGCTTTTATATTCATTACTATTTTTATACTCATCAAAATTTCCCTTTAAAGTTTTTAAAAAATCTTCTTTTAATAAATTAAAATCCTTATTTCAAATATCTTTATTTTTTTTCACAAAATATTGATTTCTCAAAGCTTGCTTTGCATTAGTAGTTTCTGGATTATTTCTAAAAATAGTTTTCAACATTACTTGACCATTTAAATTTGAATAATCATATTTAATTGATTCTTCATTATTAGCAATTTTATATTTATTAGCGCTAGCTAATAAAGACGTTTGATTCAACTCTTCTGTTTTAAAAATTGATTCTTCACTAAAGGCAAGTGGTAAAGCTTCTAACTCAGCAAAGTATTTATTTTTTATAAATGAAATTATTGATTTTTCAAAGCCATTATTTTTTCTATCTATATCATAATAATTAGCTAGTTCTTTATCAATTTTTCCATATCCATCTGATGGTTTTTTAGAACCCATAATATCTTTTCACTTTAAATTAGTTTGTTTAATATCATCTTGTTCTTTTGAAGAAAAATAATCATTTGCAATATTTCTATAAAAAAGATCCGTTGCATTTTTTAAAGCAACATTATCTGTTGATGTATATTTAAGAGTATCATCAATATTTAAAGTTTCAATCTCTTTTTTGCCTTTATACTGTATTTCAATAGTATAATCTAAAGTCACATTACCTAAATACATTTGCTGACTATTATTAGAATTAATTTTTAATGTACTTCAATCAAAAACTATTCCCTTATATAAACTATTAACATCATTTAAAATAAGTTTATATTCACTAATAAACTTTAATTCATTTAAACTCTTTTCAAGATTTTCAATATCTAAAACTCTTACAATATCTAAGTTTAATTGATTTAATCGGTATTCGCCTATCTCTTCAGAACTTTTCCCCTGATATTGTTCAATTGTTGTTTTATTCAAAAATTGATTATCAATTTCTGTAGCTGGTAAATTTATTAAATTTTGATAAACATTTTTTTCCAAATGTTCAGCAAAAATATTATTAACGTCTTTTTCAAATTTTTTTATCAATTCAGCTGTTATTATTTCATCTTTTCCAGGATCTGTTTCGCCACAAGCTACTACAGTAGCACTTGATGATGCAACAAGAGTAACTGCTCCTAATAAACTTAATAGTCTTTTCATATTTCTGTCCTTTTCTTAATACCCTTAGAACAATTTAAGCCTATACATATTATAAAAAAAAAAAAAAAAAGCAACATTTAAGAGCAAATGAATGTAAAATAATATGTTAATAAACTTATAAAAGTAATAAGTAAGCTCAAAAATGTAATATTTAAAGAGAATTTTATAAATGAAATTTGCTATTTGACTTTAAACTTCTTCCAATTTCATTATTAATTTAGAGATATAAACTCTCTCAATTATTTAAATACAATATTTTATTTTATAATTCTTGACTTTCTTTAAAATTAATTATATTTAATTTATTATTAAAAGCACTTTATATAAAAAAATTCTTAATATATAAATATTATTAGAACTTTTTATTCTATATCTATATATTAAGAATTTATACTAATTATTAATTTTTATTTTATGTAAATGTAATAAATTCCTTACCAAAATTACCATCAAGTATCTGATCTAAGTCAATATGAAAGTTTAAATATCCAAAACTTCAATGAAATGAATTATTCTCAAAACGAGAGCTACCAACTGATGTATTATAATAAGAAATATAAATACCTTTTCGCTCATCATAATTTTTAAATCATTTTGAAATAAATAAATATTGAAATGAATTAGAGTACCTTTGAGAAAAAGAAAACATTGTATCTGATGATAAATTTGCTAAATCAAACATTGATTCTCTATAACTTTCCAAATTTGTTAATTCGTTAGTTAAAGATAATTGATAACTCATAAATTCTGAACCACCAGCACCAGCTTGATTAAAATTTATTTTTTTAGTAAAATCAGATCTTTTTAAGGCCATTAATATATCATCTTTTGAATTAGCTTCTGGTACATATCCATAATCATAATCAACACCAAAAGTTTCATGAAAAGCCTTAATAGTTTTTACAGAAAACTCAGACATATCATCTAAAGCTTTATCTTCATTTTCATTTAAATCAATCATATAATTTACAGCAATTTTAAAATCTGGTAACTCATGAATATACGCATTACTTCCCAAATTAATTGATAATCCCCTTAAATTAATATAACCCATAGCAACTGAACTTTTATATTCACTACTATTTTTATACTCATCAAAATTTCCATTTAAAGTTTTTAAAAAATCTTCTTTTAATAAATTAAAATCCTTATTTCAAATATCTTTATTTCTTTTCACAAAATATTGATTTCTCAAAGCTTGTTTTGGATTAGTAGTTTCGGGATTATTTCTAAAAATAGTTTTCATCATTACTTGACCATTTAAATTTGAATAATCATATTTAATTGCTTCTTTATTATCAGCACTTTTAATTTTATTAATGCTAGTTAATAACGATGTTTGATTCAACTCCGCACCTTTAAAAATTGATCCACCTTCGAATACAAGGGGTAAAGCTTCTAACCCTGCGAAATATTCACTTTTTATAAATGAAATTATTGATTTTTCAAAGCCGTTAGTTTTTCTATCTTTATTATAATAATATACTAGTTCTTTATCAATTTTTCCATATCCATCTGATTCTTTTTTAGAACCCATAATATCTTTTCACTTTAAATTAGTTTGTTTAATATCATCTTGTGCCTTTGAAGCTAAGTAATCACTTGCAATATTTCTATAAAAAAGATTAGTTGCAGTTTTTAAAGCTCCATTATCTGTTGATGTATATTTAAGAGTATCACCAATATTTAATGTTTCAACTTCTTTTTTGCCTTTATATTGTATTTGAATTTTATAGTCTAAAACCACATTACCTAAATACATTTGTTGACTATTATTAGAATTAATTTTTAATGTACTTCATTCAAAAACTATTCCCTTATATAAACTATTAACATCACTTAAAATAATATTATATTCATTAATTGACTTTAATTCATTTAAACTCTTCTCAAGATTTTCAATATCTAAAACTTTTATGATATCTAAGCTTAATTGATTTAATCGATATTCGCCTATCTCTTGAGCACTTTTTCCCTGATATTGTTCAATTGTTGTTTTATTCAAAAATTGATTATCAATTTCTGTAACTGGTAAATTTATTAAATTCTGATAAACATTTTTTTCCAAATGTTCAGCAAAAATATTAGTAACTTCTTTTTCAAATTTTTTTATCAGCTCACCTGTTATTATTTCATCTTTTCCAGGATCTGTTTCCCCACAAGCTACTACAGTAGCACTTGATGAGGCTACAAGAGTAACTGCTCCTAATAAACTTAATAGTTTTTTCATCTTTTTATCCTTTTCTTAATACTTGTAGAACAGTTTAAGTCTATTACTATTATACAACTAAAAAATAATTTATTATCAATATTCAAAAGTTAATTAGTGTATAATAATAATTTAATTCACTTATAAAAGTACTATGTAAACTCAAAAGTGCAATTTTTATAGAGAATTTTATAAATAAAATTTTTATTTGATTTTAAACTTCTTCTAATTTTATTTTATTACTTATTGATTTCATTAAAATTAATTATATTTAATTTATTATTAAAAACAATTAATATAAAAAAATTCTCAATACATAGATAATATTAGAACTTTTTATTCTATATCTATATATTAAGAATTTTATATTAATCATTAATTTTTATTTTATGAAAATACAATTAAATCTTTCTTCAAACCCATTGTAGTCGGTCCTAATGCACTATAAAATAAATTATTTAAATTGATATAAAAATTCAAATATCCAAAACTTCAATAAATTGTACTAGTTTGATAAGCTACACCTGGTGACATTGGAAAAATATTATTCCTTGAAATTGAAATTCCTTTTTGTTCATCATAATGTTTAAAATAATTTGACCCTTCTAAAAAATTATACTCACCATTTAAATCAGTCCTTCTTTGAGAAAATTGAAACATTGTATCTGATGATAAATTTGCTAAATCAAACATTGATTCTCTATAACTTTCCAAATTTGTTAATTCGTTAGTTAAAGATAATTGATAACTCATGCTTTTTGAAGAACCATAAGTTTCAAAAGAATCAAACCTTAATTTGTTAGTAAATTCAGATCTTTTTAAGGCCATAAATATATCATCATCTGAATTAGCTTCTGGTACATATTCATAATCATAATCAACACCAAAAGTTTCATGAAAAGCTTTAATAGTTTTTACAGAAAACTCAGACATATCATCTAAAGTTTTATCTTCATTTTCACTTAAATCAATCATATAATTTACAGCAATTTTAAAATCTGGTAGTTCATGAACATACGCATTACTTCCCAAATTAATTGATAATCCCTTTAAATTAATATAACCCATTGCAATTGAACTTTTATATTCAGCACTATTTTTATAATCAACAAAATTTCCATTTAAAGTTTTTAAAAAATCTTCTTTTAATAAATTAAAATCCCTATCTCAAATATCTTTATTTTTTTTCTGGAAATATAGATTTCTCAAAGCTTGTTTTGGATTAGTAGTTTCGGGATTATTTCTAAAAATAGTTTTCATCATTACTTGACCATTTAAATCTGAATAATCATATTTAGTTGCCTCTTCATTAATACCACTTTTAACTTTATTAGTGCTAGTTAATAACGATGTTTCATTTAACTCTGCTCCTTTAAAAATTGATTCTTCTTCAAATACAATTGATAAAGAATCTAAAACATAAAAATATTTACTCTTTACAAATGAAATTATTGATTTTTCAAAACCGTTATTTTTTCTATCTAAATTATAATAATTAGCTAGTTCTCTATCAATTTTTCCATATCCATCTGATACTTTTTTAGAACCCATGATATCTTTTCATTTTAAATTAGTTTGTTTAACATCATCTTGTTTCTTTGAAGCGAAATAATCACTTGCAATATTTCTATAAAAAGTATCAGCTGAAGTTTTTAAAGCATCATTATCTGTTGATGTATATTTAAGAGTATCACCAATACTTAATGTTTCAATTTCTTTTTTTCCTTTATATTGTATTTCAATTTTATAGTCTAAAACCACATTACCCAAATACATTTCTTGACTATTATTAGAATTAATTTTTAATGTACTTCAATCAAAAACTATTCCCTTATATAAACTATTAACATCATTTAAAATAATTTTATATTCATTAATAGACTTTAATTTATTTAAGCTTTTTTCAAGATTTTCAATATCTAAAACTCTTATAATATCTGAACTTAATTGATTTAATTGATATTCACCTATCTGATCAAAACTTTTTCCTTGATATTTATTAATTGTTTCTTTATTTAAAAATTTATTATTAATTTCTGTAGCTGGTAAATTTATCAAATTTTGATAAACATTTTCTTCCAAATGCTCAGCAAAAATTTTATTAACTTCTTTTTCAAATTTTTTTATCAGGTCATTTGTTATTTTATTCTTTTCAGGTTTTGTGTCCCCACAAGCTACTACAGTAGCACTTGATGAGGCTACAAGAGTAATTGCTCCTAATAAACTTAATAGTTTTTTCATCTTTTTATCCCTTTCTTAATACTTGTAGAACAGTTTAAGTCTATTACTATTATACAACTAAAAAATAATTTATTATCAATATTCAAAAGTTAATTAGTGTATAATAATAAGTTAATCCACTTATAAAAGTACTATGTAAACTCAAAAGTGCAATTTTTATTTGATTTTAAACTTCTTCCAACTTCATTATTAATTTAAATACAATCTTTTATTAATTCTTGACTTTCATTAAAATTAATTATATTTAATTTATTATTAAAAACAATTGATATAAAAAAAATTCTCAATATATAGATAATATTAGAACTTTTTATTCTATATCTATATATTAAGAATTATATATTAATCATTAATTTTTATTTTATGAAAATACAATTAAATCTTTTTTCAAACTAGGCTGCATTGGTACACTATAAAATAAATTATTTAAATTGATATAAAAATTCAAATATCCAAAACTTCAATAAATTGTACTAGTTTGATAAACTACACCCGGTATCATTGGAAAAATATTATTCCTTGAAATTGAAATCCCTTTTTGTTCATCATAATGTTTAAAATAATTTGACTCTTCTAAAAAATTATACTCACCATTTCATTCAGTACTTCTTTGAGAAAATTGAAACATTGTATCTGATGATAAATTTGCTAAATCAAACATTGATTCTCTATAACTTTCCAAATTTGTTAATTCGTTAGTTAAAGATAATTGATAACTCAAGTTTTTTGAACAACCATAATTTTCAAAATAATCAAACTTTAATTTGTTAGTAAATTCAGAACTTTTTAATGCCATTAATATATCATCATCTGAATTAGCTTCTGGTACATATTCATAATCATAATTAACACCAAAAGTTTCATGAAAAGCTTTAATAGTTTTTACAGAAAACTCAGACATATCATCTAAAGTTTTATCTTCATTTTCACTTAAATCAATCATATAATTTACAGCAATTTTAAAATCTGGTAACTGATGAATATACGCATTACTTCCCAAATTAATTGATAATCCCTTTAAATTAATATAACCCATTGCAATTGAACTTTTATATTCAGCACTATTTTTATAGTCAACAAAATTTCCATTTAAATTTTTTAAAAAATCTTCTTTTAAAAAATTAAAATCCCTATTTCAAATATCTTTATTTTTTTTCACAAAATATTGATTTCTCAAAGCTTGTTTTGCATTAGAAGTTTCTGGATTATTTCTAAAAATAGTTTTCATCATTACTTGACCATTTAAATCTGAATAATCATATTTAGCTGCTTCTTCATTAATACCACTTTTAATTTTATTAGTGCTAGTTAATAAAGATGTTTCATTTAACTCTGCTCCTTTAAAAATTGATTCTTCTTCAAATACAATCGGTAAAGAATCTAAAACATAAAAATATTTACTCTTTACAAATGAAATTATTGATTTTTCAAAACCGTTATTTTTTCTATCTAAATCATAATAATTAGCTAGTTCTCTATCAATTTTTCCATATCCATCTGATACTTTTTTAGAACCCATGATATCTTTTCATTTTAAATTAGTTTGTTTAATATCATCTTGTACCTTTGAAGCTAAATAATCACTTGCAATATTTCTATAAAAAGTATCAGTTGAAGTTTTTAAAGCATCATTATCTGTTGATGTATATTTAAGAGTATCACCAATACTTAATGTTTCAACTTCTTTTTTTCCTTTATATTGTATTTCAATTTTATAGTCTAAAACCACATTACCTAAATACATTTGTTGACTATTATTAGAATTAATTTTTAATGTCTTTCAATCAAAAACAATTCCTTTATATAAGTTTTTAACATCACTTAAAATAATTTTATATTCATTAATAGCCTTTAATTCATTTAAACTTTTTTCAAGATTTTTAATATCCAAAACTCTTATAATATCTGAACTTAATTGATTTAATTGATATTCACCTATCTGATCAAAACTTTTTCCTTGATATTTATTAATTGTTTCTTTATTTAAAAATTGATTATTAATTTCTGTAGCTGGTAAATTTATCAAATTTTGATAAACATTTTTTTCCAAATGCTCGGCAAAAATTTTATTAATATCCTTTTCAAATTTTTTTATCAGGTCATTTATTATTTTATCCTTTTCAGGTTTTGTGTCCCCACAAGCTATCACAGTAGCGCTTGATGAGGCTACAAGAGTAACTGCTCCTAATAAACTTAATAGGTTTTTCATACTTTTTCCCCTTTATAATTCATTTGTCTTGAAATTTTTAAATTATAAATATTATAACTTAAAATTACTTTATTTTCAATATTTAACACTAAATAAGTGTATAATAATTTCTTAATGAAATTATAAAAGTACTATGTAAACTCAAAAGTGCAATTTTTATTTGATTTTAAACTTCTTCCAACTTCATTATTAATTTAAATACAATCTTTTATTAATTTTTGACTTTCATTAAAATTAATTATATTTAATTTATTATTAAAAGCACTATATAAAAAAATTCTCAACAGATAGATAATATTAGAATTTTTTTATTCTATATCTATATATTAAGAATTTTATATTAATCATTAATTTTTATTTTATGAAAATACAATAAAGTATTTTCAGTCACCAATTGCTAAATCTGAAGTAGCATTCATTATCCTATCTAAATTAAAATTAAAACTTAAATACCCAAAAGTTCAATAAAATGATTGGCAATCATCATCATTTGGTTGTGCGCCATCATTATGATGAAAAAGTTGAATCCCCTGTTCATCAGTACCTTTCCCTCATTTTGATTGTCCTAAGAAATGTTGTGCTACGTGCAACATAGAACTTTGTCTTTGAGAAAATGTAAAGAATGTATCTGATGGTAAATTTGCTAAATCAAACATTGATTCTCTATAACTTTCCAAATTTGTTACATCGTTAGTTAAAGATAATTGAGCACTCATTGCAGTTGAACTTGACCTAAAGCCCTGAAATTCTATTTTTTTAGTAAAATCAGATCTCTTTAATGCCATTAATATATCATCTTTTGAATTAGGTTCTGGTTTATAACCATAATCATAATCAACACCAAAAGTTTCATGGAAAGCTTTAATAGTTTTTACAGAAAACTCAGACATATCATCTAAAGATTTATCTTCATTTTCATTTAAATCAATCATATAATTTACAGCAATTTTAAAATCTGGTAACTGATGAATATAAGCATTACTTCCCAAATTAATTGATAATCCCTTTAAATTAATATAACCCATTGCAATTGAACTTTTATATTCATCACTACTTTTATAACTTTCAAAATTCCCCTTTAAAGTTTTTAAAAAATCCACTTTTAATAAATTAAAATCCTTATTTCAAATATCTCTATTTTTTTTCTGGAAATATAGATTTCTCAATGTTTGTTTTGCATTAGTAGTTTCTGGATTATTTCTAAAAATAGTTCTCAACATTACTTGATCATTTACATTTGAATAATGATATTTAATTGCATCTTCTCTTAAATAAGATTTCATTTTATTAGCGCTAGTTAATAAAGATGTTTGATTCAACTCCGCTCCTTTAAAAATTGATTCACCTTCAAATGCAAGGGGTAGAAATTCTAACTTAGTAAAATATTTGCTCTTTACAAATGAAATTATTGATTTTTCAAAGCCGTTAGTTTTTCTATCTAAATCATAATAATTAGCTAGTTCTTTATCAATTTTTCCATATCCATCTGATACTTTTTTAGAACCCATAATATCTTTTCATTTTAAATTAGTTTGTTTAATATCATCTTGAGCCTTTGAAGCTAAATAATCACTTGCAATATTTCTATAAAAAAGATCAGTTGCAGTTTTTAAAGTCGCATTATCTGTTGATGTATACTTAAGAGTATCACCAATATTTAATGTTTCAACTTCTTTTTTGCCTTTATATTGTATTTCAATTTTATAGTCTAAAACCACATTACCCAAATACATTTGTTGACTATTATTAGAATTAATTTTTAATGTACTTCAATCAAAAACTATTCCCTTATATAAACTATTAACATCATTTAAAATAATTTTATATTCATTAATAGACTTTAATTCATTTAAGCTTTTTTCAAGATTTTGAATATCTAAAACTCTTAAAATATCTGAATTTAATTGATTTAATCGATATTCACCTATCTCTTGAGCACTTTTTCCTTGATAATTATCAATTGTTTCTTTATTCAAAAATTGATTATTAATTTCTGTAGCTGGTAAATTTATTAAATTTTGATAAACATTTTTTTCCAAATGTTCAGCAAAAATATTATTAACTTCTTTTTCAAATTTTTTTAGCAGTTCACTTGTTATTTTATCTTCTCCAGGATCTGTTTCCTCACAAGCTACTACAGTAGCACTTGATGAGGCTACAAGAGTAACTGCTCCTAATAAACTTAATAGTTTTTTCATGCTTTTTTCCCCTTTATAATTCATTTGTCTTAAAAATTTTAAGACTATTAATATTATACCTTAAAATTGCTTTATTTTTGAGATTTAACACTAAATAAGTGTATAATTAATAGTTAATGAAATTATAAAAGTACTATGTAAACTCAAAAGTGCAATTTTTATAGAGAATTTTATAAATAAAATTTTTATTTGATTTTAAACTTCTTCTAATTTCATTATTAATTTAAATAAAATATTTTATTTTAAGTCAGAACACCAATATTTTATTTTATTAATTCTTGACTTTCATTAAAATTAATTATATTTAATTTATTATTAAAAGCACTATATAAAAAAATTCTCAACAGATAGATAATATTAGAATTTTTTTATTCTATATCTATATATTAAGAATTTTATATTAATCATTAATTTTTATTTTATGAAAATACAATAAAGTATTTTGAGCCAGCAAGTGGTAAATCTGAAGTAGCATTCATTATCCTATCTAAATTAAAATTAAAACTTAAATACCCAAAAGTTCAATAAATTGATTGGCAATCATCATCATTTGGTTGTGCGCCATCATTATGATGAAAAAGTTCAATCCCTTTCCCCTCTTCATTAGTACCTTTCCCTCATTTTGATTGTCCTAAGAAATGTTGTGCTACGTGCAACATAGAACTTTGTCTTTGAGAAAATGTAAAGAATGTATCTGATGGTAAATTTGCTAAATCAAACATTGATTCTCTATAACTTTCCAAATTTGTTAAATCGTTAGTTAAAGATAATTGAGAACTCATTTGATGTGAACTTGACCTAAAGCCCTGAAAATATATATTTTTAGTAAAATCAGATCTCTTTAATGCCATTAATATATCATCTTTTGAATTAGGTTCTGCTGTATAACCATAATCATAATCAACACCAAAAGTTTCATGGAAAGCTTTAATAGTTTTTACAGAAAACTCAGACATATCATCTAAAGCTTTATCTTCAGTTTCATTTAAATCAATCATATAATTTACAGCAATTTTAAAATCTGGTAACTGATGAATATATGCATTGCTTCCCAAATTAATTGATAATCCCTTTAAATCAATATAACCCATAGCAATTGAACTTTTATATTCATCACTACTTTTATAACTTTCAAAATTCCCCTTTAAAGTTTTTAAAAAATCCACTTTTAATAAATTAAAATCTTTATTTCAAACATCTTTATTTTTTTTCTGGAAATATAGATTTCTCAAAGTTTGTTTTGCATTAGTAGTTTCTGGATTATTTCTAAACATAGTTCTCAACATTACTTGATCATTTACATTTGAATAATGATATTTAATTCCATCTTCTCTTAAATAAGATTTCATTTTATTAGCGCTAGTTAATAAAGATGTTTGATTCAACTCCGCTCCTTTAAAAATTGATTCACCTTCAAATGCAATCGGTAAAGAATCTAAATCAGAAAAATATTGACTCTTTACAAATGAAATTATTGATTTTTCAAAGCCGTTAGTTTTTCTATCTAAATCATAATAATTAGCTAGTTCTTTATCAATTTTTCCATATCCATCTGATACTTTTTTAGAACCTCTGATATCTTTTCATTTTAAATTAGTTTGTTTAATATCATCTTGAGCCTTTGAACCTAAATAATCACTTGCAATATTTCTATAAAAAAGATCAGTTGCAGTTTTTAAAGAATCATTATCTGTTGATGTATATTTAAGAGTATCACCAATACTTAATGTTTCAATTTCTTTTTTTCCTTTATATTGTATTTCAATTTTATAGTCTAAAACCACATTACCTAAATACATTTGATGACTATTATTAGAATTAATTTTTAATGTATTTCAATCAAAAACTATTCCTTTATATAAGTTTTTAACATCACCTAAAATAATTTTATATTCATTAATAGCCTTTAATTCATTTAACCTTTTTTCAAGATTTTCAATATCTAAAATTTTTATAATATCTGAATTTAATTGATTTAATCGATATTCACCTATCTCTTCAAAACTTTTTCCTTGATATTTATTAATTGTTTCTTTATTCAAAAATTGATTATTAATTTCTGTAGCTGGTAAATTTATTAAATTTTGATAAACATTTTCTTCTAAATGTTGAGCAAAAATATTATTAATATCCTTTTCAAATTTTTTTATCAGGTCATTTGTTATTTTATCCTTTTGAGGATCTGTGTCCCCACAAGCTACTACAGTAGCGCTTGATGACGCAACAAGAGTAACAGCTCCTAATAAACTTAATAGTTTTTTCATGCTTTTTTTCCCCTTTATAATTCATTGGTCTTAAAATTTTAAGACTATAAGTATTATACCTTAAAATTACTTTATTTTCAATATTTAACACTAAATAAGTGTATAATATTATTTCATTAAGATTATAAAAAACTAACTTTGCATCAATTTTTTACTTTCCAAAGCTTTATGAATTGATTCCATATTTATTGGTAATTTAACTAAATTTTTTAAAGGCAAATTATTTTTTATTAAATATAAAAATAGAAAGTTAATTTGTTTAAAATTTTCAATTGCTACTACTAATGAGTTTTCATCTCTATCAAATTTAAATGCTTTAATCCCATATTCTGATAAAAAAAATCTAAAATTTTTATGATTAAATCTTTCATTGATGTATACTTTATATTTTGCATAAATATCTAATTCTTCAGCAGAACCATTAAAAACATTTTCTCCATTATCAATGATTATATAATCATCAATTATATCTGCAATTTCATCAATATTGTGAACAGTAATAATAACTGTTTTATTTTGCTTTTTATATTCAATCAATAAATTTTTTATTTTATTTCTTCAATATGAATCTAAATTTGCTCCTGGTTCATCCATAATAATAATTTCTGGATCTTTTATAAAACACAATATTAAATTCATACGATTTTTCATTCCTCATGAAAAACTTTTAATTGACTTATTTCTTGCTTCTCATAGATCAAAATATTTCATTCAATTTTCAATTTTCATTCTTACATTTTTTTTGTTTAAACCCATCATTATAGAAATATCTAATAAAAATTTATATGCTGAAACATTATAAAGAGAAAAATCCATTTGAGTATAATAACCTATTTTTTTATTTACTTTAAAATATTTTAAAGATTTTCGATTTATGCCCTCAACAAGTATTTTTCCATTAAAATTTTTAATCATTCCTAATAATGAGTTTAATATAACAGTTTTTCCACTTCCACTGCTTCCAAGTAGAGCAGTTATTCTTGCTTTCTTAATTGAACAATTTAAAGGTCCAATAAGTTTTTTCTTAAATTTTTTCAAATAATTATCAAATTGTATAATATCTTCCATAGAATCTCCTAAGCTGTTAAATCTAATTTTTTAAATTTATTTTTAGCAATATAATAATTAATAACAGTAAAACCTAACTGTAATAACACATAAAAATATGGTGCTATAAAATTATCGTAAGTATTTTCATTTATTTCATCTTCACTATTTAACTTGAAAATATATGTAGGCTTTGCAATAAATAAGTTATCTTGTTTATCAAAAAATATTTTACTTGAACTTTCTGGTTCAAATCAAATATCTTTTCAAGACCTTCCCCCATAATAAGTATAATTTTGTAGCATATTTGAAATGAAGTTAAATTGAAAGAAAACATTATAAGTAATTCTAGATTTTAAATAATTTGATCAGTTTTCATCTTTTATAACAGAACCATTATTAAAAATAACTAAATTATTAGTATATCTTATAAAATACTGTTCCAAAATTCTAGCACTTAACATTGTTGGAGAAAATAATTTTTCTTCTATTATGGGTCTAATTTTTGAAGATTCTAAACTTAATTTATTATTTGAATATGAGAAATAACTTTGATAAATATCTACTAAATATTTTTTGTCAAATAGTAAGTTTGGTTCTGATGAGCTAGAAACATTAGAAATATAATTTTTTCTAATATTTTGTTCATCTTCTAAAATAACTAAAGGATCAAATAAATTAGAAAACGTTTCTTGAAAATTATCATTTATGTTTATTATAAACTCTGTAAAATCTATAAAATCCTTGACAAAAAGTTTTTGTTCGTCAGTTAATGATTCCGATTCTAACTCATTTTTTAATTCATCAATTGTTAAAAAATTATATGCTAATTGAAATGAAAAAGTAACTTGATCACCTTTTCATTTAGCAATATTTGTACTGTTATTAACAGTAACTATTTTTGTAGGCTGTTTTAATTCTACTACTGTATTTTTCTTTTCAGCTATTCCCATTTCAGTTCAGAATTCCATTCTTTTTTGAATGTTTTTTTCGTTATTAAAATTAGTCTCAATAGCATTTGGATCTGTTTCAAATTCATTATTTATAAAATTATTATATATTTCAAAACTCAAATTTGAATATCTAATTTCCTTGTTTAAAATTTGTTTTTTCAAATTATAACTATCATAAATTTCATTTACTGACATACTAGTATTTGAATTTTTATATAAAAAAGTAATCTTTTTACTTTGACTTTCTTCAGATTGAATCAAAAATGTATAAGGTAAATTACTAATAAAAGTAGCTGATAAAATTAATGTCGCTATAATTGTTGAAACTTGAATATTTGATAATAAGGAAATTAATAAAAAGAAATTAATAAGAAATACACAACTAAGAAATGCATATATTAAATATACTGTTGTTAATCTCAATAAAAATAAATTTGCCTTAAAATTAACAGCCATATTTATAATGTTAATTAATAAATAGCTTATAAATATATTTATAAGCATTAATAAAATAAATGAAATAAATTGGAAAAGAAATAATTTTGACCTTGATAATTGTTGAGTAATTATTATATTTAAAGTTTTATCATCTCTTTTTACAACATAAAAATATTGTGTTAACCTTAAACAAAGAACAAATAAAATTACAAATATTGATAAGATAACATAATAATCAAATACTTGCAGAAAATTACTATTGTTCTTTTGAATTAGAGAATAACATGCTATAAAAAGAGAAAATAATAAATATAATCCGTTAAATATTAAAAATGATTTTTCTTTAATAATTGATTTAAAACTGTACTTTATTATTGAAAATCCTGGTATTATACTTTTCATAGTTTTAGAGAAAGTAATAAAATTAAACTAATAAATTTTATTACTAATACCTATTCTATTTAAAAAATAAACCTTTGTACAAAAGTTACTAGTTTAATTAAATCAATCTTAAAATCTAAATCAGAATTTATTTTAAGTTTTACTATTTTTAATGCTTTATTCATTTTTTTTACCCTTTATTTTTTCCCTTTACAATTCAACAATAATATAATTATACATAAAATAACAAAAAAGTGTAGTATTTGTATTTAAAAAGCTAATTTTAATTTTTTAAATATTTTACTTCTTAAAAACTCCTAAAAGAATAGAATAAGCTTTAGAAAATAAAAAAAACTGTTAACAAATATAAATATTAGTTAACAGTTTAAGTAATTTTTAAAAATCAAAATTATCTGGGTCTGGTCCAACTCTTTGTTGTTTTATTGTTCCTATTAATTGAATATCTTCATTAGTTAATTCAAAATCTTCAATTTGAATGTTATCAATTACTCTAACTGGTTTAGAAGATTTTGGTATTATTATATAACCTAATTGCAATGCTCATCGTAAACAAATTTGAGCCTCTGATTTATTATATTTTTTAGCCAATAATTTAAGTTCATCTACTTCAAAACATTTTCCTCTAATCATTGTTCCCCATGATTCAACTAAAATATCATTTGCTTGGCAAAATTTGACAACTTCTAAATTTTGCAAAGCAGGGTGCAATTCTATTTGATTAATTACAGGTTTAACTCGGCAGTTTTCTAATAATTCTTTTAAATGATGTACTTGAAAATTACTTACACCAATTGATTTAACTTTTCCTTGATCAAGTGCTTCTTCTAAGGCCTTTCAACATTCTAATCTATCTTCTGTTGGTCAATGAATTAAAAGCAAATCAATATAATCTATTTCTAATTCTTTTAAGATTTCATCAATTGCTTGCTTTGCTTGTTCATATTTACTATGTGAATTTCATACTTTTGAAGTAATAAATAATGTTTTACGTTCAACACCACTTTCTTTAATTGCTTGAGCAATTATTTTGTGATTATTATAAATAGATGCTGTATCTATATGTTTATATCCAGCTTTTAAAGCAGCTTTAATAGATGCAAGTGTTTCTTGTTCATCCACTAATTCATATGTTCCTAATCCTATTTGCGGTATTTCTAAACCATTATTAAATTTTAAAGTTTTATTGAGTATTTTATTCATTTTGTTCTCCTTTACTCAATATAATTATATTCTTTTATTATTAAATAATACTTTATTGTATAAAACCTTTAAACTAGAAAAAACAATTTTCCTTTTAAATGAATCTAGATATTAATTTTATAAATAACATCATTTGCTTTATTGATAAAATCTCAATTATTGCTCAAAATAATTATCTATCCTTTTCTTTATTAATAAAGTTGTTAAAGGTGCATTTAAAATACTTAGTAATATTTACTAAGTATTTTCTAAATATTTTAATTTTTATAAATAAAGCAAATTTAAACTCATTAATCTATATTGTTTCCATTAGAAGCAATTACTTTTTGATATCAATAAAAACTATCTTTTCTATAACGTTTCATATCTTTTAAGTCAAATTCATCACGATTTACATAAACAAAACCATATCTTTTTGATATCCCCTGATGTGTTGAAACTAAATCAATTGCACTTCAAGGGTTATAACCAAATAACTTAACACCATCATTTATAATTTTTGGTATTTGTTCAATATGCTTTCTTAAATAATCAATACGATACTTATCGTGAATTTTACCCTCGCTTGTTAATACATCTTTTGCACCCAACCCATTTTCAGTAATTATTATTGGTAAATTATATCGATCATGCAATGCTCTTGCAGTTAATCGAAAACCAATAGGGTCAATTTCTCAACCATACTCACTGACTTGCAAGTTATCATTTTTTGCTGATTGAAACATATTTTCTAAGTTAAACCCCATTTGTTGATCTCCTACTTTAAAATCTTGATCTTTAGTTGGAGCTTTAACACTCATTGAACTATAGTAGTTAAATGCAATAAAATTAATTTTAGCCTTTTTAAATAACTTCATTTCTTCTTCAAGAATATCAATTTTATAATTATTTTCTTTTCAGAAATTTAATAAAATTTGATCATAACCTCCTTTAACAAAGGGATCTATATAGATTCAATTTCGAATTAAATTAGCATTATGAGCTGCTAATACATCTTCAGGTTTATTGGTTTGAGGATAAACTAAAGAGATATTTGGAGCTACTCCAATTTTTGCTTTTTTATTAATGGTTTTTAACAAAAGAATAGCTTTTGCTTGAGCAACATTCATATTGTGAAACATTTGATATGATTCTTGACCATTATCAACTCCTGTAAATTGTTTTGACAATAAGTGACCAAACATAACTACCATATTTTGCTCATTTATTGTTTGTCAATATTTAACCTTATTTTTATATTCATTAAATAAGGTTTTTGCATATCTTAAATATGCATCAACTATTAGGTCCTTATTTTTTCATCCCCCTTGTTCTTCTAAATAATTTGGTAAATCAAAGTGGTGAATTGTTACAAGTGGTTCTATCTTATGTTTAATCAGTTCATCTAACAAGTTATGATAGAACTCGACACCTTTTTGATTTGGTTCTTGTTCAATTCCTTTTGGATATATTCTAGTTCAATTAATTGAAAAACGATAAGATTTAAAACCCATTTCAGCCATTAAAGCAATGTCTTCTTTATAATGGTGATAATGATCTGATGCCACTTTAAAATCAGTAATATCTTCAACATTTAATCCCTTTATAAAACCCCCTGCACTAACGTCTTGAACTGATAAACCTTTACCATCTTTATTTCACGCTCCTTCAACTTGATAAGCACTTGTAGAAGCACCTCACAAGAAATTTTTTGTTATTTTATTCATACATTATCTCCTCTTTTTTTTACTGTCTAATTCTTTTTTTACTAATATAGAAATCTTTTTGATCAATTAGCATATAGCCAATTTCTAAAGCATTAATTGCGTTGTAATATAAATCTCCAACTTCTGTTAATACTTTACTATCAGCTTTTTGACTTACTTGTAAAATAACAGAGTTAATTGCTTGATAAGATTTTTCTTTTCAATTATTAAACTCAATAATTGATTTCTCATTTTCAGTTTTTGTTTTAGCTAATTCTTCACTCAATTCTTTAACTTTTAAATTATTTTCTAAGATACTATATTTCTCTAATAATAATTTTAATTGTTCCTCACTAGCTTCTTTTTTTGAAAGTCTTGCCAACTTAGAAATAATACTTTGTTTTTTCTTTTCAAGTTTTGAAGTTAAATTATCAATTTTAGATTCTAGTAAATTAATTTTAATAAAAACTTTTTCAATTTCTTTTGAACGTATTGAATCTTCAGTTTTGATTACAGAATCTATTTTTTTAATTTCTTCTGCTAATTGTGTTTTTGCAACATTTATTTTTATTTTTTTAGCTAAACTATAGTATTTTAAAAGTACTTTATTTGCTGATTTAACAGATTTTATTTCATCTTTTCTTTCAACATACATTAAGAATCCTACCCCAGCTGCTGCTGGAATAACTCCAATATTAAGAACAAGTCATAAAACACAATTTAAAATTGCTGAGTTAGGCCCCCCAATAAAAATATTATTTGCAGAAGGCATTAATCTAACACCATTAACAACAGTTTCAACATATCTTGGTTCCATTAAAGTACCTGTAAAACCAAAGATTCCTAACCCTCCACTAGTTCTTGCTTCAATTCCCATTAAGCCAGATAATAGCCCAAAAGCACCTGCTGCAATTACACCAGCTATAAATGGTCTCATTTTTGGTAAGTTGATTCCATATAATATTGGCTCAGTTACTCCAACAATTCCTCCAGGAATAGCTGCAATAACAGTTGATCTTAATTGACCATTTTTGGTTCTAATTGCCACCCCAATTGCTGCACCTACCTGAGCAAATACTGCAATATTAACAGCCATTAAAGTTGAGAAGTGACCCGCTGCCATTGGCATAACGACTGTCATAATTACAGGAACATGCATTCCTGTTAGAACTAATGGTTGTCAAGTAGCAACGAAAATCATTACTCCAATTCCATAAGGAATTTGTGATAAGTAACCAACTATTAAAGCCATAAATTGCTCTATTAAAAATAGAATTGGTCCTAAGACAAAGAATATTGAAGTGTAAGCAATAATAACTATTAATAAAGGTCTAAATAAAACATCAATTGAAGTTGGCATTCATACTTTTATTCATTTATCTAAATGAAAGATAATAAATGCCATTGCAACATGGGGAATAATCGATGAAGTATATAAGGCTGCTTTTACAACAAAACCATTAATACTAAATAATGTTAAATCTGGTTGCATCCCTAACCCCAATGGTGCACCCGCAATTAATAATGAAAGTAACAATTGCATTATTGTTGGACCACCAAGTCATTTCATTGTATTATAACCAACAAAAACCCCCATTAATTTCAATCCAGTTTCTGCAGCAATATTTATAAATAGTGAAAATAAATCAACATTCATATCTATTGGAGCACCCGTACCAAACTTCATATCAGTAATTACATTTCCCATTACCAATAATGTTTTAAGTCCCATTAATAACCCTGATGCCATTAAAACAGGCAATGATGGCATAATTATGGCTCCAACTGCAATCATAAATCTTTTAATCAAACTTTGTTTAGTTACAGTTTTAACTTGACTCTTATTGGTACTAATACCTTGAGCAACGTTTTCAACAGCTTCTTTGACTTTATAAACTTCTCCTCCAATAACAATTTGGATTTGATTTCCAGCTCAAATAATACCCTTAACTAAATTAATATTTTTAATTGTCTCAACATCTACTTTTTTTGTATCAAGCACTTCAAAACGTAATCGAGTCATACAATTATAAACTTGTTTATAATTGTCTTTTTTCCCTACTGCTTTATATATTACTTCTGCAGCTTGTTCATATTTATTTTTAGTGTTTAATAATTTTTCAACTTGGTAAATTGTTGACTCTTCAACCATTTTTTCTTCAAAAATTAATTCACCAATTAGTTCACCTTGTTTTATAATTTTTTCACTTTTGATCTTAGAATTAAATTTTCATCCCTTAAATTCATTTAAATCAATTACCAAAGGTGTAGATTTGACAATATTTTTTTCATCTAATAATTTAAAATCAACATCTACAATTTTTGTTTTTAAATTAATAGAGTCACCTTCTTTGACTTTAACGTCAAATGGCTTTCCTTGTAAGTGAATTGTATCAAGACCAATATGCATAAGAATTACAGGACCTTGTTCACTTTTAAAATGAAAAGCATGTTTAGTGTGAAATATTTGAGCAACTGTTCCTTCTTCAAATGGCGAATAAAATTCGCTTGAAGTTGGTTCAATATAAACTCCTTCTCCCAACATATTTTCAGAAAATACGCCATCATTTAAATCTTTTAAAGGCTTAATTTTCCCATCTGCAGGAGAATAAATTTTAATATTTTTTTCCATTTATGAAATCTCCTTTCATAAAAAGAATACAATTATTAAAAATAATATATATAGAAAACAATTAAGAGTAATCTACTTTCCTTTTAGTAAATTAAATACTAATTAATTACAAAGTTGCAAAAATAAATATTTTAAAACAAAGCTTCTATATTCATAGAGATGTTTTAAATTTTTTGAATCTATGCATATAATTCTATCTTTATGTGTAAATTCATTTACTTTTGAGTGAGTACTTAGTACTAAATAATTAGTATATAAAAAATTATTTAAAAGCATCTCCACAGTTTTGGTATCTTGTCCTCCTACAATAAAAATAACAAAATCTTTTTCATCAACCTTATTTATTTCAGTAATTTGATCAAACATTTGAGTAGAAAAGAAACATTCCTTAGCGTTTCTCTTTAATAATTCAGAAAAAAATAAGGCGTCAAATTGAAATTGATATGAAGAAAAAAGATAAATTTTTTTAGATTTTTTTATTTCTTCTTTTGTTTTACTAATTTTATTTTCAAAATAGCGAAATTCTCTTATGGCAACAATTATATTTTCTTCAAATTGAGAATAACTCCTATTAGATATATTTAAATTTTGTTTAGTTTCACGATCAGATATTTCTAATTTTAATTTAAAAATTAATTCTCTATATCCTTTATAACCAAGAGAAATTGCAAACTTAGATATTGTTGATTCTGCTACATTTGCAGATTTTGATAAGTCTTTGATACTAGGTATAGATTTTGTCACAAATGATTTCATTAAAATTTTTGAAATGGCATTATTTGCTGAATTCGGGTTAATATTCATATTAATAAACAATTGATTTAACACTGATTTCATAAAATATCTCCTTAACCTAATTATGTTTAAAAAAAAAAAAAAAAAGCAATAAGTACATAATAATAAAAAATAAAAAAAATCTCTAATAAAATGAATAACTATAGTATTATTCATTAGAGATTTTTTTACTAATATTTTAAAATAAAAAGCATTAATTCAATATATTTAATTTTTTATTAATGCGTATTGTTTAGTATTATTTATAATATACTTTTTACTATATGAATTTAATCAATTCTTTATTTCCAACTTCTTTAGCTCCTAAAGTAATTTGATCTAAATCTATATGGAAATTTAAATAACCTAATTGAAAAGTCATTATTCTATCACTTCTATTGCCAGAAATATCACGTCAACTTATATTAATACCAACTTTTTTATTTGCTTTTCAAAATCAATTATTATAAACTCAAATCGTTTTTTTAGCTAAATTTGAAAAACCGAAAAAATACTCACTATCAGGAAGTTTTGCTTCATCAAACATTTGTTGTCTATAGAAACCTAAATTTTGAGAATCAAATAAACTAAAAGTTTTAACAAAATCTCCAGAATTATCATGTCCGCTATAAAATTTATCAACAATTGCATCAGTCAATTCACTTCTTTTTAAAGTCATTAAAAAGTCATCTTTTGAATTATATTCTGGATATTCATATGCATGAGAAACTCCAAACATTTTATGAAAGGCTTTTAAAGTATCTACAGTAAATTCAGATAATAAACTTAAATCCTTTGAAGGAGTTTGATCGTCACCTATTAAATAGTTAATAGCTATTCTAAAATCTGGTAGTTCATGAATATAGCTTCCCTCTGCTAAATTAATTGATAAGCCAGTTAAATTAATATAACCTAAATTAATTGATTTTTTATACTCATCTGTTTCAATAAAATTATCTTTTTCTTTATCAATTTTTAATTCTTTTAAGAAATTATCTTTTTGAATATCAAAATTTGTTTTTCATATTTCATAATTTTCTTTTGTAAAGTAGTAAGTTGATAAACTATTCTTTGTTTCTGGAAGATTTGGATCTTTTCTAAAAACTGTTTCTAGAAATAATCTTCCCTTATCATTTTTATAGTCAAATTTTATTGAATCCTCTTGATTATAAAAAGTTTCTCACTTATTTATTGTTTGCAAAAGTGAATATTTTTTCATTTCAGATGATTTATATATTAAGTCTCCTTCAAATGAAAGTGGTAAAGTATTTCCAACTTTTTCAAAATAATTGCTTTTAATGAATTCAATCATAGAATCTTTAAATCCATTTGTATTAGAATCAATTTCAAAATACTTTTCAAATTCTGATTCTACAATTCCAAAACCATCATATTCTTTTTTACCAGTAGAATTTATATTATTTCATTTTATATTTGTATGTTTTCTATCTTCTGCTTTACTAGACAAAAAATAATCTTTTGCAATATTTTGATAAAAATCATCACTTGCTACTTTTAGAGCAGTATTGTTAGTTGATGTATACTTCATATTATTGCCTAATTCAAAAGATTCTATATCTTTTTCACCTTTGTAATTAACTACAATTTTATAATTAACAATTACATTTCCCAAAAATATTTCATCTTTTTTAGTTTCTGCTTCTTGATAAGATTTAATTACTAAAGAATCTCATTCAATTATTAAATTTTTAAATAAATTATTAACATCATTTAAAATAATTTTGTATTTATTTATATTTTTTAATTTATTTAATTCTTTTGTCAAAATATCAATATCCAAAACATTTTTAATATCATGTTCAAGTTGCTGTAAATCAAACTGATCAATTTCACTTGCTTTTGCACCAGTATATTCAATTATTTTAGTTTGATTTAAAAATTTGTTTTTTATTTCTGTGTCGGGTAATCCAATTAAATTTTTATAAACATTCTCATCAAGATGCTTTTGAAAAATATTTTCTACTTCTATTTTAAACTCTTTAATTAAAGCCTCATTATTTATAATTGGATCTGGTGGTTCTGTCTTTTCACCACAAGCAACTACTGTTGCACTACTTGTAGTTACAAGACTTATAGTACCCAGCAAACTTAATAATTTTTTCATATTTTATTCCTCACTTTTTTTAACTTTATTTTTATTCTTTTGCTTCTAAAGCTTTATAAATTGATTCCATATTAATTGGTAATTTAACCAAATTTTTTAAAGGTAAATTATTTTTAATTAAATATAAAAATAAGTAATTTATTTGTCTATAGTTATCAATTGCTACTACTAATGAATTTTCATCAACATCATATTTAAAAGTTTTTATTTTTTGTTCTTCTAGAAAAGTTCTAAAATCTTTTTCATCAAATTTTTCATTAATATAAATTTTATATTTTGCATAAACATTTAATTCTTCAGCAGAACCATTAAAAATATTTTTTCCATCATCAATTATTATAAAATCATCAATTATATCTGCAATTTCATCAATATTATGAACAGTTATTACAACAGTTTTTCCTGCTTTTTTTGCTTCAACTAAAAGGATTTTAATCTTATTTCTCCAATAAGAATCCAGATTAGCTCCTGGCTCATCAAGAATAATAATTTCTGGATCTTTTATAAAACATAAAATTAAATTCATACGGTTTTTCATTCCCCATGAAAAACTTCTAATAATTTTATCTTTACTATCTCAGATATCAAAAAATTTCATTCAATATTCTACTTTAGTAACTGCTTCCTTTTTATTAATCCCCATCATGATACAAATATCCAATAGAAATTTATAAGCACTTACAACATATAAAGAAAAATCCATTTGAGTATAATATCCAATTTTCTTATTTACTAAATAATATTTTTCTGATCTTCTTAAACTATCTTCAATTTCAATATTTCCTTTAAAATTTTTAATTATTCCTAATAAAGAATTTAAAATTACAGTTTTTCCACTACCACTGCTTCCAAGTAGAGCAGTTATTCTTGCTTTCTTAATTGAACAATTTAACGGTCCAATTATTTTCTTTTTAAATCTTTTTGTATAGTTATCAAATTTTATAATTTCTTCCATTTTTAGTTAACCTGTCAAATCTAATTTTTTGAATTTATATTTTGCTACATAATAATTTATTACTGATATTGCAAATTGCAATACAATATAAAAGTATGGAGCTATAAAATTATTATATGTTTTATCATCAATATTATTTTCTTTATCAAGCTTAAATTTATATGATGGTTTAGCCATAAACAAATTATCTTGTTTATTAAAAAATATTTTACTTGAACTTTCTGGTTCAAATCAGATATCATCGTAATTTCTACCACCATAATAAATATAATTTTGAATCATATTTGAAATAAAATTTAGTTGAAAAAATATATTATAAGTTGTTCTTGACTTAGAATACATATTTCAATTTTCATCTATTATTACAGTACTATTTTCAAAAATAACCATGTTATTTGTATAACGAATAAAATAGTTTTCTAAAATTCGAGCACTTATCATTGTAGGGAAAAATAAATCTTCTTCAATTAGAGTTTTAATTTTTCCACTTTCTAAAACTAATTTGTTATTTGAGAAAGAAAAGTAACTTTGATATATGTCAATTAAGTTTTTAGTATCAAATAATTTCTTTTCTTCATTAGGCTTTGTTACATTTTCAATATAATTTTTATTAATATTTTTTGCATCATTAAATATAACAAAAGAATCAAACAAACTGTAAAATTTATCTTGAAAATTATTAAAGTTATCTAATATTGAGTTTGTAAACTTAATAAACTCTTCAATAATAATTTTTTCTTCTTTATCAAATGATTCTAATTTTATCTTATTTTCTAATTCCTCAATTGTTAAAAACTTATATTTTAATTCAAATCTAAAAGTAACTTCATCGCCTTTTCACTTTGCAATCTCTGTATTGTTGTTAGCACCATTTATTTTAGCAGGGTTTTTAAACTCCACAATTTTATTTTTTTCTTCGACAATTCCCAAGTCTATTCAAAACTGCATTCTCTTTTGAATATTTTTTTCTGTATCAAAATTATTAGTCAATGAGTTTGGATCTGTCTCATATTCATTTTCAATAAAACTTTCATAAATAGCTAAACTTAAATTTGGATATTTTAAATTTTTATTCAAAACATGGTTTTTTAAATCATAGCTATCATAAACTTCATTTACAGAGAAAATTGTATTACTTCCTTTATATATTAAAGAAATTTTTTTACTCTCTTCTCCTTGAATTAAAAATGTATATGGAAGATTACTAATAAAAGTACTTGCTAGTATTAAAGTAGCTACAATTGTAGAAACTTGAATATTAGTAAATAAAGAAATCAATAAAAAGAAATTAATTAAAAAGAAACAACTTATAAAAGCATATACTAAATAAGTTGAAGTAATTCTTAATAAGAAAAAATTAAACTCTAGTAAAAATAGCATATTTATTACATTTATTAATAAATAACTTATAAATAAATTTATAAAAATTAATAATATGAAAGAAATAAACTGATAAAAAAATAACTTTTTCCTTGAAACTTGCTGAGTAATAATTATATTCATTGTTTTATCATCACGTTTAACTACATAAAAATATTGAGTTAATCGTAAGCAAAGAATAAACAATATAACAAAAATAGTTAATAAAACATAATAATCAAAAATCAATAAAAAATTACTAATATTTTTTTGAATAACTGAATAAATTGCAATAAATAGAGAAAACAATAAATATAGTCCATTAAATATTAAAAATGATCTCTCTTTTATAATCAATTTAAAACTAAATTTTATTATCCATATTCCTGGAATTACTTTTTTCATAATTACTATCCAACTTCTATATAAATCAAATTTTTTAAAAAGTCTTAGGCTTTGACAATTCTAATCAACTTTAATAAGTAAATTAAAAAATTTATTTAAATTAATTGATAGTCCAATTAAAAACTTATTAAAAATTTTTTTAAATCTTTAATATTAAGTTTCTATATCAATTAACTATAAACTTTTAAAAAGTTCTGTTTTTATAAATTTATTAATTAAAATTATAAACATCTCTCCATTTTATGCATATTTATTATAATTTTTAAAACTGAGTTAAATATTATAAATAAATCAATACAATCTTTTTTTAGAAAGATTTCAATAAAATACCTACTAAGATATCCCAATTAACTTTTAATTTTTAAATAAAAATTTCTATTAAAGAGTCAAATTAATTTTCGACTCTTTAATTCTGTAAATTAATTTTTTTACTGCTCTAAACTACTTTTTTAAAAAGTGGTTTTTACTACTACTTAACTTAATAACTTTTTTCCGTTACGAGATTATTCTTTTAAATAATCTTATAGGTAATTTTAGGAAAAAAAAGAAAAATAGCAATGTATATAAAAATGATTTCAAAAAAATAAAATAATTTTATATAAAACATTTTTTTTACATAAAAAAATGTTTTTCTTATTAATAAATAAGTTAAACATATAAGTAGAGTTTATTAATTCAAACTTCAATTTTTGTAAATTCAAAGCAGTATTAATTTTAAATAAAAATTAAAAAAACTATTATTTAAATAATAGTTTTGTTTAAATAATAATTTATTAAATAAATTTAACTAACTCTTTATCTCCAAGTTCTTTAGCACCCATAGTAATTTTGTCTAAATTAATATGGAAATTTAAATAACCAAATCTAAAAGTCAATATTTTATTATTCATTGTTTGATTTTTACCGTTTCATTTAATATTAATACCAATTTTTTCATTTGCTGTTCAATCAAAACCTGTATTTTTTCGCTCTGAAGGTGATGATGAATCCAATGTAGCAAATACCATATAATAATATGAATTATCTAATAAATTTGCTTTATCAAATAATTTTGCTTTTGACTCTTTAAGGTATGTATGCATTAAAGAAAAAGAATCACGAAAAAACACTTGTGAACTTATATCATTGTCGTCTAAAGAATTAAAAATATCAGTCATAGCCTTAGTCATTTCAGAAGATTTTAATGTCATTAAAAAATCTTCATTTGAATTATGACTTGGATATTCATAACCATGATAAACACCAAACATATCATGTCATACTTTTAAACTATCTACAGTAAATTCAGACATTAGATCTAAAATTTGTGCATTAGTTAAATTAATATCAATAAAATAATTTATTCCTAATCTAAAATCAGGCAATTTATGTATATAAGCACCATTATCTAGACTAATTGATAAGCCAGTTAAATTAACATAACCCAAAGACATTGAACTTTTATATTCATCTGTTTGTTTAATTTTATCATCTTTATCTATTTTTAGATGTTCCTCTAAAAATATTTCTTTATTAGGTTCAAAATTTTGTTTTCAAATTTCTAAATTTGAAGTTTTAAAATAATGAGCTGATAAATTATTTTTTGTAATTGGTAGATTTGGATCATTTCTAAAAACAGTATCTAGAATAATTCTACCACTATCACTATTGTAGTCATACTTTATAGATTCTTTATTATCATAATTTTTTCATTGATTTACTGCTTGAGTTATTGAAAAATTATTCATTTTTTTAGATTTATATATTAAATCTCCTTCAAAAGAAAGCGGTAATACGTTTCCTGCTTTATCAAAGTAATTTTCTTTAGTAAATTTTATAAGAGAATCTCTAAAGCCATTTTGTGAAGAATCTGTTTCATAATATTTTTGCAACTCGTTATCTATTCTTCCAAAACCATCAGAAGTTTTTTTACTTCCTTTAATTTCATTTCAATTTAAATTTGTATGTTTTCTATCTTCTGCTTTACTAGACAAAAAATAATCCTTAGCAATATTTTTATAAAAATCATCACTTGCTTTTTTTAAAGAGTTACTATTTGTTGATGTATATGTAAAATTTTCATCAATAGTAAAAGTTTCTATATCTTTCTTACCTTTATACTGAATCTCAATTTTATAATCAATAATTACATTACCTAAGTAAAGTTCATCCTTATCATTTGATTCATAAGATAAAACCTTTAAAGAATTTCAATTAAAAATAACATTTTTTAGTAAACTATTAACATCATTTAATATAATTTTAAATTTATTTATTTTTTTCAAATTATTTAAGTCAGTTGTCAATTTGTCAATTTCTAAAACTTTCTTAATATCAGTTTCTAATAATTTTAAATCATATGGATCAATCTCTTCTGGACTTAGATTAGTATTTTCAACTATTTTAGTCCTATTTAAAAAAGAATATCTGTTTTCAGTATCAGGAAGACCAACTAAATTTTGATAAACATTATCATTAAGATGTTTTACAAAAATTTCTTCAACTTCTAATTTCAATTCCTTAATTAATTCCTCATTATCCTCAATAATAGGGCCTGGAGGCTCTGTTGTGTTTCCACAAGCAATTACTGTAGCACTACTTGTAGCTACAAGAGTTAAAGTTCCTAGAATACTTAATAACTTTTTCATATATTTTCCTCCTTGATTATTTTTATAATAATCTTAAGTATATTTTAAAGAATAAAAATAAAATAGTAATTTATATAAAATATTTTTCTAATTAAAAAAGAATTTTATATAAATTAAAACATTTTAGTTTATTTTAAACAGATAATACAATAACCAATAAATACATTTAAAAAAGATTTTATATTTATAAATAAAGGAAACAGCTTAAAAAAGCTGTTTCCTTTATTTATAAATAGAATTTGTAATTAATTATCTATAATTTTAAAATACTTTTAAAAAGTTGAAAAGCTAGTTTTTTATTTCCTATTCTTGTGGAAAAAGCAGTGGCACTACCACAAGCAACTCCCATTTTTAAAGCTCTTTCATAGTTTTTTGTTTTAATAAATTCAAATAGAAAACCTGCAATCATACTGTCACCAGCACCAGCTGCATTTATTAATTTATAATTTCAATTTCCAATGTTACATATTTCTGTTATCTTATCATTGATTAAAATTGCTCCATCCGCTCCCATTGAAATTAAAATATTTTCTACACCTCTTTCAAGAATTTTTTTACCAGCTTTTATAACATCATTTATATTATTTATTTCAATTCCTAAAGTTAATTTTAATTCATCTAAATTTGGTTTTATTAAAAATGGTTTCTTATCGATAGCATAATTTAATGCTTCTCCATAAGAATCAACTATACATTTAACTTTTAATGAATTTGATAACTCTACTAATTCAGAATAAATTTTTTTATCTACTTCTTTTGGAATACTTCCAGTTAGAACTAAATAATCATTTTTCTTCAAATTATTTTTTAAATAATTTATTAATTTATTAATTTCTAATTTATCAATACTAGAGCTTTCTACACTACATTCAGTTTGCTGAGCATCAATTAATTTTAAATTAACCCTGATATTATTTTTTGATTTAAACTTTTTGTAACTTATTTTATTTTTATCAAGTTCTTTATAAAAATAATTTTCAAAATCTCCATTAGTAAATATTAAAGATTCATTTTTTACATTTAAATTATTTAACATCATACTAATATGAATTCCCTTACCAGAAGGATACATTTCTACTGCTTTTGGTCTATTTGTTTTATTTTTTACTAACTCATCAAATAATAAAATATAATCAATTGTTGGACTTAAAGAAACTATATAAATATTTTCTTGCATCTTTATACCCTCTTAATTTGAATTAAATTTTCCTTAATTTCCAAGTCATAAATATCATAGTAATATTTATTTCTATAAAAATTAAAATCTTCATTCATTATTATTTCCATTTCACTAATTTTTTTATCAATAAGTAGATAGTGTTCATTTTTTTTACTTATCAGTATTAATGAACTTTCTTTTATTTTATTTTCAACTTCTGTTATTTCTATTTCTAATTTTTTAATTTTGTTTTCTAATTTACTTTTTTTAACTAAATTTATTTCCAGATTACTATCTTTCATTCCTTTTTTATTAAATAAATCTGCTTGATTTTTTTCTTCTATAATAATTAGTTTATCCAATTTGTATTTCAAGTTTTTATTTTTAATAATTAAGTTATAAATTTTTTTACTAAAAAAATTTAAAGTGTTTAAATTTTTAACATTAACTAAAAGATCTCTATAATAATTTCTTAATATTTTTTGACGATCGGATTTAATATTTTTTAATAAAGAAATTATATTTTTTTTATTTTTTGAATTATATTTTTCATTTTCTAAATCTTTAATAAACTGATTTACTTTATTTTCTAATTGTAAATCAACTTTTATTAATTTTACTTTTGCTTGTTTTATTGCTTCTATTAACTCAGCGTCTTTGATTTTTTTTTGATTTAATTTATTAAAATAATAAATTAAATTTTTCGCAGAAAAGTCAATTTCTTGATTCAAAAATTTTTCTTTAGAAAATTTTTTTGTTGTTTTTAAAGCTAAAACTTTTTCACTTTTTTCTTCTTTTCAAAAGAAGAAAGTAAATGCAATTCCTAATCCAAAAGCAAATAAGTCAATTAAAATAGCTAGTGCTAAAGAATTAGTATAAGCTAAAAACCCAACAATACCACCTAATCCTGCTAGATTATCTAATTTAACTTGAAAAATTCCAATCACTCATCCACCAATTGCTCCTGCCAATGTACCTGTAATAAAAGGTAAGCCTTTTGGAAGATTGACTCCATAAATACATGATTCAGTTGGTCCAGAAATAATTCCTGGTAAAGCTGCTGCAAAACAAGCAGATTTATCAATTGTTTTTTTAGATTTTAATCCAACTGCAATAGTTGCTCCCATTTGAGCTCAAGCTGCTGCAAATGCTGCTGCTAAAAATAAAGATGGATTACCTTTTTGAAGATCTGCAATTGCTGCAAAAAATAATATGTTATGAACACCAAGAACTACTAGTGGTTGTCAAGTTAAACCAACAACCATTGCTCCTAAACCAATTGGCAAATTCATAAATCAATTAAAAACATTCAATAATAAATTTTCAATGACTCCCATTATTGGTCCCATTATAAAAAATGCTAATAATCCTCCAAGCAATAGTATTAAAAATGGATTAAGTATAAAATCGGCCACTGGATTAAAATGCTTTTCCATAAGTTTTTGAAAATAAGCAATAATAATTCCCATAACAATAAATACTAAGATAGTTGAATAAAATGGTTTTATAGAAATATTTCAAGTCCCTAACTTAAATAGTTCAATTCCACTTTCAGGGATAATTGGTGTTATCATTAATAATCCTAAAGCAATTGCAATTGCTGGTTTCCCACCCAAATATCTTACTGTTGATCAAATTGCAATAACACCCATCATTTTAAAACCAGTACTAGCAATAGCGTTTAAAATAACATCAAAAACATTATAATCTTGACCAATAATTGCACTTTCAATAGTTGGGTCATTTACTAAACCAGTTCGTAAAAGAAACTGTTGCAAAGCCATAATTAATCCTACTCCTACTAAAAATGGAATCAAAGGTCCAAATATTGCAGAAACTGATTTTATAAGTCTTTTTCATAAAGAAAAATTATTTAAATTTTCTTGTTGTTTAATTTTAAAATTATCAGTATTATTAGTTTTAAAATTATTTAATTGGTTTTTAAGAATTGATGTTACTTTTGAGACCTCTTGGCCAATAATTAATTGTAATTCTCCATTTGACCAAAGTGCCCCCTTAATATTTACTATCTTTTTAATTTCTTTTAAATCAACTATTTGGGGATTAAATAGTGTCAATCTCATTCTTGTAGCACAGTGGTATACATCCTTAATATTTTCCCCACCACCGATTTTGTCAAAAATATTTTGTATTAAAACTATACTTCTTTCTTCTTTACTCATTTCATTTAATTTTTTTTATAGTTTAAAATAAAATTTTAATCTATAAAAAAATATTATTCCTTTCTTAACTAGAAGGAAAATTCTCACTGATCAATATTGTTTCTTTGGATACTTCAACTTTAATTCTATTGCGTGACTCAAATTTAGTTGAGTCCATTAAAATATAAGATTTTTCACAGTTTTTAAAAACTTTTTCTTTAATCATTGCTTCTTCAATATTAGTTGTATAAAATTCATTCTTATACAAGTTATTCATACCAATAAAGGCTTTGTCAAAGTAAAAGTTATCTAAAAATTTTAAAGCTAATTCACCTGCAGTTGCATGTGTTGAGGGAATAATTGTACCTCCAACCAAGCAAACTGTTATATCATTTTCTAAAAGTTCTAAAGCAATAGAATAACCATTGGTAACTACTTCTACTTGTTTGCCAATTAAAAACTTAATCATATGTTTAGTAGTTGTTCCAGTATCAATAAAAATTAGATCTCCATCTTCAATTAAGTTAGCAGCTAATTGTCCAATTTTATTTTTAAAATCAATATTTAGACTAGCTTTTTCTTCATCAAAAGATTCTCTCAAAATCATTTTTTGATTATTGTTTAAGGATTTAGCTCCCCCATATACTTTGATTAAACGTTTTTGTTGGTGTAGCTCTTTTATATCCATAATAATTGTTTGTATTGTTGAATCAGTCATCTCTGATAAAGTTATATTTTTCATAAATCCCTGTTTATCGATTAATTCAACAATTAAATTTCTTCTTTCATCTTTAAGCAAAAATATTCCTCCCACTTTTATAGTACATTATATTGTTAAAAAAGTTTAAAAAAGTTTAAAAAAGTTTAAAAGGTAGTAAGATATTATTGAGTAGAAAGAAATGAGGATAATAAATGAAAACTAGTTTAAAAATGCAATTATTAAAAGCTAAAAAAGAAGGATATGCTTTGGCAGCTTTTAATTTTGACAATCTTGAAATGATGAAAGCAATTATTGAAGCAGCTGAAGAAGAAAACTCTCCTGTAGTTTTAATGGTAACTGAAAGTGCTGCTAAATATATGGGTTTAGATTATGTTTTTGCTTTAACCTTAACAGCTGTCAATAATGCCAAGGTCCCTATTGTTTTACACTGAGATCATGGCTTTGATATTAGTTTAATTAAAAAAGCAATTGACCATGGTTTTTCTAGCGTAATGTTAGATTCATCTTTAAAACCCTTTGATGAAAATATCAAAGAAACGTTAGAAGTTGTTAATTATGCCAAAAATAAGGGAGTTGAAGTAGAATCAGAAATTGGTCACGTTGGAGGAAAAGAAGATGATAGAAACTCAAAAGCAAATGGTTATACTAATGTTAATCAAGCAATTGAATTTAATAATCTAACAAAAATCGATGCTTTGGCAATTGCAATTGGAACAAGTCATGGTTTATTTAAAGGTGAAGTTAAACTACAATTTGATTTATTAAAAGAAATTGCAGCAAAAATTAAAACTCCATTAGTTTTACATGGTTCAAGTCAAGTACCTTTGAAGGATTTACAACAAGCTATAAAATTAGGAATTACAAAAATTAATATTGGAACTGATTTAAAAATTGCTTGTTCAAACGCATTAAGACAATGATTTAATGAAAATCCTAATGATTTTGATGCAAGAAAATATGGTAGATTTGCAATTGAAGCAATTAAAAAAGAAGCAATTAAAAAAATTAGAGCATTTGGTTCTAGCAATAAAGTTTAAATATATAGATATATTTCATAAGTAAAAAAAAAAAAAAAAACATATTTTGCATTTAGTATCATTTGCAGAATATGTTTTTTATTTAATTTAATAATAGTATTTGTTTATTAATTAGTTGAGCTATCTTATCTTAAACAAATTTAACTAATTCCTTGTTTCCAAGTGCTTTTGTTGACATAGTAATTTCTTTTAAATCAATATGGAAATTTAAATAACCATATCTAAAAGTTAATACTTTATGATTCATTGATTGATTTTTATCATTTCATTTTATATTAATTCCAATTTTTTCATTTGCTGATCAATCAAAAATTGTATCTTTTCTTTCTGAAGGTGATGTTGAATCTAATGCAGCAAATACCATGAAATAGTTTGAATTGTCTAAAATATTTCCTTTATCAAATAATTTAGCCTTACTTTGTTTGTAAAATTCTGTATTACTTAATGAGAAAGCATCACGGAAATGAACTTGTGAGTTTTTATCTTTAGCTTTATCATTTGGAAATCTACTAGTCATTTCTTTTGTTAATTCTGAAGCTTTTAATGCAACTAAGAAATCATCTTGTGAATTATGTTCTGGGTATTTATAACCATGATAAACTCCAAAAACTTCATGTCAAGCTTTCAAACTATCTACAGTAAATTCAGACATTTTGTCTAAAATCTGTGCATCAGTTTCATCAAGACCAACAAAATAATTTATAGCTATTCTAAAATCAGGTAATTTATGAATATAAGCACCTTTACCTAAATTAATTGATAATCCAGTTAAATTAACTCACCCTAAAGCTGTAGAACTTTTAAATTCTTTTGTATCTTTAACTTTATTTTCTATATCTATATTATTTCTAGTTAAGAATTCATCTTTATTTAAGTCGAAATTTTGCTTTCATTTTTTTAAATTTGCTGTTTTAAAATAATTAGTTGCTAAATTATTTTTTGTTTCTGATTTACTTGGATCATTTCTAAAAACAGTATCTAAAAGAATTCTTCCATCATCATCGTCATAATTATATTTTATAGATTCACTATCATTATAATTTTTTCATTGATTTACTGTATAAGACATTGAGTGTCTTTGCATTTCTGAAGATTTAAAAATTAAGTCTCCCTCAAATGAAAGTGGTAATGTATTTCCTACTTTATCAAAATAATTTACTTTAATAAAATCAATTATAGAGCTTTTAAAACCATTTGTTGCTGAATCAGCTTCATAATACTTTTTAATTTCTTTGTCTAATCTTCCAAAACCATCAGATGATTTTTTGCTTCCTTTAATATCATTTCAATTTAAATTTGTATGTTTTCTATCCTCTGATTTACTAGATAAAAAATAATCCTTAGCAATATTTTTATAAAATTCATCACTTGCTTTTTTTAGAGAATTACTATTTGTTGAAGTATATTTAAAATTATCATCAATAGTGAAACTTTCAACTTCATTTTCACCTTTATATTGAATTTCAATTTTATAATTAACAATTACATTTCCTAAGTAAAGTTTATCTCCATCATTTGATAAATGTGACAAGATTTCTAATGAACTTCAATCAAAAACAATATTTTTAAATAAATCATTTACATCATTTAAAATGACTTTATATTCAGTTACATTTTTTAATTTATTTAAATCAGTTTTTAATTGATCAAGTTCTAAAACTTTATAAATATCTTTTTCCAATAATATTAAATCATATGGGTCAAGTTCACTGGCTTTATTACCAGTATTTTCTATTATTTTAGTTTGATTTAAAAATTGATATTGTTTTTCAGTATCTGGAAGACCAATCAAATTTTTATAAACATTATCATTAAGATGTTTTGTAAAAATCTCATCTACTTCGCTCTTTAATTTTTTAATTATAGCTTCATAGTCCACACCTGGACCAGTAATAGGATCTGTTGTACCAGAACCACCACATGCTACTACTGTTGCACTACTTGTAGCTACAAGACTTATTGTTCCTAATAAACTTAATAACTTTTTCATTTGTTTCCTCCTTGATTATTTTAAAATAACCATAATTTGAGTTTAGAGAAGAAAAGAAAAAAGGCAATTTTTATAAATAAATTTTGAAAAACAAAAAATTTTTTATTTTTTAGTACATTTTATTAAATTTATGACACTTTAATAAAACATTTTTTAAAAAAATAAACATATAAGTAGTTTTTTTAAATATAATTTTAATTGCATGTATTGAAAAATTAATTTATAAGATTACAAATTAAAAGTGGTATTTACTTTTTTAAAGTTTATTTGCGAATATATCTGCAAATAATTTTTCTATTCTAAAAAAACTTAATAATTATAAACTTAAACTTTTTGCAACACTTATAATTTATAATAATTATTTTAAATTTATAATTAAAAACATTATGAAAGAAACTTGAATTCAGCATTCTTATAAAAATTTTAATATAGAATAAAAAAAAATATTTTGTATTGTTAACAAAATATTTTTTTAAATAAATTTAACTAATTCCTTATTCCCAAGTTCTTTAGCTCCCATAGTAATTTTATTTAAGTCAATATGAAAGTTTAAATAACCAAACCTAAAAGTCATTACTTGATTATTCATTGTTTGATTATTATTATTTCATTTTAAATTAATACCAATTTTATTATTTGCTGATCAATCAAATGCAGTATTTTTTCTTTCTGAAGGTGATAATGAATCTAGTGATGCGAAAACCATATAATATCATGAGTTTTCCAAAATATTTGCTTTTTCAAATAACTCATCATGATATTTATTAAAAATCTTTGTATTGCTTAAAGAAAAAGCATCACGGAAAAAAACTTGTGAACTTTTATTTTCATCTCCTTCTGTTGGAAAAATTTCAGTCATTTCCTTAGTTAATTCAGATTTTTTTAATGCTATTAAAAAATCTTCATCTGAATTATGTTTTGGATATGGATAGCCATGATAAACTTTAAAAACTTCATGTCAAACTTTTAAAGTATCTAAAGTAAAATGAGACATTTCATCTAAAATTTTTGCATCACTTTGATTAAAATCAACAGAATAATTTACAGCTATTTTAAAATCAGGCAATTGATGAATATAAGCACCTTTCCCTAAATTAATTGATAACCCTGTTAAGTTAACATAACCTAAAGCAGTTGATTTCTTATACTCATCTTTTTCTTTAATTTTATTATTTAAATCAATATTTAAACTTCTTAAAAAATCATCTTTAATATTTTCATAATCTTTTTTTCAAATTTTTAAATTTGAATTTTTAAAGTAGTAACTTGATAAATTATTTTTTGATGTTATTTTTTCTGGATCTTCTCTAAAGACAGTATCTAAAAGAATTCTTCCATCATCTTCTTTATAATCATATTTTATAGATTCACTATCATTAAAGCTTTTTCATTTATTTACTGCGCTAGACATTGAGTATTTATTCATCTCTGAAGTTTTATACATTATCTCTCCCTCAAATAAAAGTGGTAACTTATTGTTTTGTTTATCAAAGTAATTTACTTTAGTAAAATCTATGATAGATTTTTTAAATCCATTTGTTTCAGAGTCTGTTTGATAATATTTTTTTAATTGTTCATCTATTCGTCCAAAGCCATCAGATGATTTTTTATTACCTTTTATATTATCTCAACTTAAATTTGTATGTCTTCTATCAGTTTCATTATTTGATAAAAAATAATCTTTTGCAATATTTTTTGAAAAATCATCATTTGCCTTTTTTAAAGAATTACTATTTGTTGAAGTATATTTAAAATCTTCATCAATGATAAAAGTTTCTATTTTTTCTTCACCTTTAAATTGAATTTCAACTTTGTAATTAACAAGTACATTTCCTAAATAAAGTTTATCTTCATCATTTGATTCATAAGATAAAATTTTTAAAGAACTTCAATCAAAAAGAACATTTTTCAATAGATTATCAACATCATTTAAAATAACTTTATAATCATCTATAATTTTTAATTGATTTAAATCAGAAATTAATTGATCAAGTTCTAAAACTTTTTTAATATCTTGCTCTAATAATTCTAAATCATATGGGTCAAGTTCTTCTGCACTTTTATTACTATTCTCCATAATTTTAGTTTGAGTTAAAAAAGAATATGCAGTTTCTGTATCAGGAATGCCAATTAAATTTTTATAAACATTCTCATCAAGATGCTTTGTAAAAATTTCATTCACTTCCATTTTTAATTTTTTAACTAATGTTTCGTAATCGATTTCCTTTTCACGATCTTTTCCACCTGATTCACATGCAATAACAGTTGTACTACTTGTAGCTATAAGACTTATTGCTCCTATTAAACTTAGTAACTTTTTCATTTATGCCTCCCAGATTATTTTTATAATCACTATCAACTTTAAAGAAAAAAAATAAAAAGGCAATTTTTATAAAACATTTCCAAAAGTAAAAATGTTTTTTTACTAAATCTATTTAAATCTTTTATGACACTTTAATAAAACATTTTTAAAAAAAATAAACATATAAGTAGAAAATTTTTAATATCATTAGTAATTTTAAAACTTATAAATGTATTTAGGTATTTTTTAAAAAATAATATAGAAACAAAAAACACATTCTATAATTAACAGAATGTGTTTAAATTATCTAATTTGTTTTTTGTCATATTCAAAATAAATTGACAATGAATACATAATTATTAATCCTAATGAAAAAATCATAAAGATTAAATAATCATAAGTGTAGTCATTACAATATACTGATATTGCTGTTATAAAATTAATAGAACTAAATACAATTCCAATAATATTTCAGCTTAAAGAAGTTTTTTGACTTTCTGCTTTAATTGAATACACACAAGCTAAGATATCAACAACAACTCACAAACTTCACAATAACATTAAAAGAACTGTAGTGATTAACTTTACACTCAAGTGCATATTATCATTTACTGCCCCATTTAATCCTGTTGAAATAATAATGATACTTTTAATTGATACAACAATAAAACAAAAGATAACTTTTGTATAAAAACTAATTCAATATTTTGACATAATTTGTTCCTCCACTATTAATTTAATAGAAATGAAGAAATAAAAATGTCATTGAAAAACAATGACAGGTTAAATTGAATTTAAAATATCTTGACGTTGCTTTTGATATTCTTCTAAAGAAATCAATTCGTTTTTATACAACTCTTGTAACTTGATTAAACGTTTACTGGTTTTTGATATTCTGACGCGATTTTTATTAGTAAAATATAAAGTTAGAAATAATATAATTTCTATACCAATGGTAATAGTTAAACAAATTGAAATAATAACAAAAGTATAAATAATTGTACCTTGTATTAACCTTGCCAACACTGATGTAAAAAGTATTCACAACATTAACATTGCAAAATTGACAATTATTATTTTTAATAAGCTTGTTAATTTTTTATCTAAACTTACTTTTGAAGTAATCATTAAATATTCATAATCTCTTAAATTGTAATCATTAAATTCATCAATTTTTATTATTTCTTTTTTAACTCTATCTTTATTAGTTATAATTCCCTCTTTAATTATTTGAATAGCTTTTTTATTATTAACTTTATTAATTGATCTTAAAATTAAATAATTAGATGAAATAATTTTTTCACTATCTTCTTTTTTAGCTAATATTAATGTATAAGGATAATTTAAATAAACTAATATATCATTTTCTTTAATAAACACTTCTCTTGGTATTTCTTTACAAAAATCTCTCATATTATTTGGAAAAACACTTATTTGTTTAAAATTATTGCTTGAGCAATTTTTACAATCACTTAAAAAATGTTCACTTCTGTTTAAAACAGTTCCTCTTTTTATAGAAAATAAATCAATTAATTTCATATTTTACCTCAACTTTAATATTTTACATTCAAAAATTAGAAACCAAATCTTTTTTTATGTTCTAATGTGTAATTGATAAAATTTTCATTTATTAATTCTTTATTAATTTTTAATTTTTTTGTTGTAATTTTTACTATATATTTAAATTCTTCTTCACTACATTTTTCTGTAATATGAAATCTATTTTCATGAAATATAATATAACCATGCTCAAATAATTTATCATGATTTGAACAAAATCAAAAACCATTATCTCCATCTACAATTTCTTTGTATTTTTGTTCCAAAGAAATATTTTCTTGATTCTTTATATCTGAAAATCTTTTAATATGTGCTCCCACAATTAAACTAGGATTATTGCAATCACAAAGTATGCATTCTTTACTTCCATATTTTGATATTAAATTATTATGATAAATCAATGAATATCTCCTTATAGCTTCTTGAATTTCTGGTAATGTTGGTGTTTTTTTATTTTCAAAAGTAATATCTGTTTTATAATGTACTTCTTTAAAAATAGCATTTAATTCCTCAGTTGGAACTTTCTTTGAATTTATTCAACCTTTAAAAAATATTTTTTTATTAATTTTTTTAATAAAATTTAAAAAATTTTTATCCATTTTAAATTCTTTAATTGAATATATATTAATTTGCCCTTTAAAATATATTGAACAATAAATTATTATTAATCAAGCTTCTCCATTATTAGCTGCACCAAAATTTAGTAATAACGAAATTTCATTAGCATCTAATAATTCTAATAAATTTGATTTATTAGATGAGTTCTTTTTTGACAACTCGTTTCTATAATAACTTAAATTTTCAATATTTTTCAGTTCACAATTAAAAATATCATCTTGAGCGTATACATTCAGAACTTCTTTATTGAAACTTAAACTTTTAAATATATTTCTAATCATTTCAATATGTAAAGAGCAACTTAAACTAATATTTTTATATTGTTTAAAAACAAATAATACAAAATTTTTATTATCCATTTTTTTATCAACAAACATTTGCATAAAACTTATAAATCCTTGAGAAATAAATATATTGCGAGAATCAGCTTCATATTCTCTTGAGGTTAAAATAAAATCACACTCTAAAATTTTATCATTTTCATATCTGATAATAATTGCTGTAAATTTTGTTAATTTAAAATTTTCATTTTCTATTGAAAAAAAATTATTATCAACTATTTCTTTTACACAATTTTCTAATTTCATTGTTTTTATTAATTCTTTTAATAGCTTATCATTCGCTAATATTGAATCTCTTTTAAATACTATTTTTATATTACTCATAATTTTTTATTATAACTTCCCTTCTATCTTTAGTCATATTATTAGGACAATTAACTAATTTATAATTATTTTTTGATATTCATTTTTTTAAAATTTCATTTTTATCACCCTTATGAATAAGAACATTTGATAACATAAATTTTGCACCCTTAGAGTTAATTCTATCAATAAAATTAAGTAGCTTTTCTTCCTCTATTTTATTTCAACCTTTAAATCCCCTCTTTCCATCATTATAAGAAGCTGTTGTAATTAAATATGGAGGGTCAAGGTATATAAACGTATTTTTATCAATAATTTCTTCATAATATTCATATGAATTTGATTCAACAGTCAAATTCATTTTCTTAATTTTGTTTGAAAATGATATTATTTTTTCTCGTACATTATGATTAAAATCCGACAGCCCAACTGTATTATTAAATTTTAAATCTGAATTAAATCTAATTTGATTTGAAAAGCCAAATATTATTAGTATAAATAAAATAAAACTACTATTATTTTTATTATTATAATATTCTCTTAAACGATTATAATTTTCCTTATTATTTTTACTTAAAGAAAATTTTTTAATATAAAAATTTAATCTTTTAATTATATCAGATGATTTTTTATCTTTGAACATTCTAATTAAGTCTGCTACTTTAAAGTTATAATCATTATATATAACATTTTCAAAATTACAATTAATACCTACATTGAATCCTCCGCCAAAAATATCGATAAATTTGAGATTTTTATTTTTAGGAAAATGTTCTTTTAAAAAACTAATAAGTTTATATTTGCTACCTGAATAATTTAAAGGAGATTCATAGATTACATCATCAAACTTTTTCTTTTTTATTAAAAAAAGATATTCTTTATTTTCGTCATTCTTATTTTTAGAAACTGAGTTAATATATTTTTTATAATTAATTTCTTTTAAAATTACTTTTTCATCTTTAGAAAATCTCATTAACATTTTTTCAAATACTTTTTTATCTATTAACCCTTTATTACTATAACTAATTAAAAGATTTTCAGTATTTATATCACTTAATAATGAAAACATTGCTTCCTCTGCAATAATTTTTTTGGAGAAATCTGAAGATCCAATCTCCTTAGCTCTAGAACCCGTTACTCCACTAACTTCACTTTTTTCGTTTTTAGATATAGTTTCAAGTAAATGATATTGATGAGAATATTGTTGAGAAGTATATGGGGGATCTAAATATGTTAGATATATTTTATCTTTTTGAAGAACTCTTACGACCTCCTCAATTCTATTATTAAATAATATAGGCTTATGTAAATAATTAATTTTTCTTTTCTTAAATTTCTCTATGTCCAAATATAGCGATTTAAAAAATCTAGGGTCTTCTTTTTTTAAGAATGCGCCATAAACGCCAGCAATATTTGATATTCCTGAAATTCCTTCAAGTAAAATTCCCATTAAAAACGAAAATTCAGAGTATTCAATTTCATCATTATTAAAACTTTTATAGATATCGTTAACAATAAAATCAATTCTTTTTGAATTTATTTCAGAAAAATACTTTCTGTTAGCTTTTGGAGAGTAAGTATTATATATGTAACCCTCCAAAATATTATTTTCATTATTATAAATATTTAGCTTATCAATAATTTTATTAGTAATATCACAAAAATACATTTCTGTAAGAATTTTAGAAAAAAATAAATAATCATTCGCTGTTACTTTTGCTCCATGGTTTGCAAAAAAACCTGTCATTGAACCAGTACCTGCAAAACCATCAAAAATATATTTATTCTTTAAATGCAAATTATTTGATTCTAAAAATAATAAAATTTCTTCATGTAATTTATCCTTATTTCCTAAATATCTCATTAAATTCTTCCTCCAAATTATTAAAAAGTTTTATATCTTTGAGACCAGAAAAATCAAAGTCAATTGTATAATTAATGACCCTATCATTTTTTATAATAATTGAATTATTAAATTTCTCTAGATTATAGACTTTATATTTAATATTACTTAAATTAAATTTAATATTATTATAAAAATCTCAATTTGCTTTATTTTGAAAAAAAATGTGAATAAAAGAATCTTCATTTATATATTCAGACACGTTTTTATATAAATCCAAAATATTTGTTAAAATCCCTTCTCTATTTAATCTAGTCGTTATAAACAATGTATTTTTATTGTCTATTTGATCTTTGCCAATTTTATATACATTATCATTCTTTTTTGTAGTTGATTTAACTTCTATATAATAATCCTTTTCTTTAATATAAAAATCTTTTTTTGAATAATTATAACTTCTATAATTTTTACCTAGAAATTTTCATTTTCATATTACTGCCAATTCGGCGTATATACCTTGTAATTCAAGAAAATCAGGTGCTAATACTTTTTGAATAAAATTTTCAATAAATTCCAATAAATTGTAGATACTTTTATAATTATTAATAAGTTTAGTAATTAACTTAAATGACTCTTGAATAATACTTAGTTCGATATTATTATTAAAGGCTAGTACTTCACCCTCAAATTGAATACCTTCAATTTTACCTACAGCTTGTCCTATATAATTAAAATTTAAATATCTAAAACTTTCATTTGAATTACTCTCTTTTTTAAGGATGAATCACCTTTTTTCCTTAGTAAACTCCTGAATCTCTTCCACCAAATACAAATTATTATTATCATTTTTATTAATAAATTTCTTCATTATTATTTATCCTTATCCGAGTATTTAACAAATTTCAATTCCGTTTTAATATCTACTAGCTTCTCTTTAATTTTTTTTACATCATATGTAATTATATCAATCAATAATTCATTATATAAAAAATTATTGATTTTTTTTGCCTCAGAAAAGCACTCTTTTATATTTTGAGATATAAAAATTTTCATTAAATCTGAGAAGTAAATTTCTAATTCCTCATTGATATTAATTTTTTTATTCCTATATCCAAATCATCTAGCTCTTTGTAGAAGAATGTCAATAGGCTGTTTGTGTTCTCTAATGTTTAGCATAAGCTCACAAATTAAATTTTCAAAAGTTAGTCCTCTTGATACCAAATTACCACCGATATATATACAATTTTGATTGTTATTTATTTCTTCATTTTTAGTTTTATTATTTAAAACTTTTACTTCTATACTATTATGATATTTCTCTATGTCATAATTATCAAAGTAAGCAATTTTATTTAAATTTTTTTTAACTTCCTCAAAATAATCAATCACATTATTATTTTTTAAATCCCTTAAAAAAACTGCATGAATATCAAATAATTTATCTTTCAAAATAAAATGCTTCTTTGCATCTATATCTACATTTATTATAGAAGAAACATTTAACTTTGTATATTTCTTAACAAATGATGATAGCAATATATAAAATATTAGAAATTTTTTCAATAATAAATCTAGACTAAAATTATCATCCTTTTTATTTAGCTGAGATATTTCAAAATATTTTTTATTATTAAAAAAATCTATTCCAGTATAATTTTTTTCAATAATTAATTTAACAATAGCTTCTGGATAAATTTCATTAGATTTAGAATTTGTTAAATTAGCATACGGTGTAGCTGTTATTCCAATATATTTAGTATTATTTGCATTTTTGATTTTTACAATTTCATTATATATTGCAGAATTTTTTGAACTTCCATTATTTAAAGAACCGTAATCACACTCATCATCTATTATTAAAACTTTAAAATTCTTTGAAATTGTGTTCAATTCAGCACTTATTTTTTGCATTTGCGTTTTGTTTTTAATAACATTAATTATAATTTTAGTTTTATCTTTTTTTAGAGAAAATAAAGAAGATTTATTTTTATTTATATCATATAGCAAAATATCACATAAATTGTTATTTAATGTGTCTTTTATTCTTTTTAAAGTTTGCTTTAATAAAAGATTAGTTGATCCTCCAAAAATAATTACACAATCATAATCATTATCCAATGCATTCATAGTTATACCAATAATATTATTTGTTTTACCTGATTGTACCTCACCTATAACAAGAATATTATTTTTAATATTCTTAAGACAAAGGAAAATATTTTTTATATTTTTATATATTAACTCATAATATGTTTTTCCATATAAATCCTGTTTCAATTTCAAGTCATTTAAAAAAATAGAAAATAAAGGTCCACTTTCTCTATTTTCCTCATTTTTATTATCATCAAAAAATGAGTAAAACCCCTCTATTATATTAGACATTTTGTTGAATAAATGAAGAATTAGCTATTTCGTTTATAATATTAGCTGACCCATTGCTAATATCATTTAAGCAAGCTAAAATAAAAGATAATCTATGCAAACTTGAAATAAAACTTGTCTTTGTTATTTTTGGACCTGATACCAAGGGTTTTCAAATAGGATGCAAAATATTTAATATAATTTCATAATTATTGCTTTCCTTTTTACTTAAAGTATAAAAATTTTCAGATACATAATTACTTTCTATATGAATAATTTTTATTTTTCCTGATATACCAGTTTTTGGATTTCTATAAATATAAAAAAACTCAGTTCCTCCGCTTCTTACTACTGTTTCTTCCATTGATTCATCATTATAAAAATTTAAACTATTATTATAGGTATTTTTTAAAGTTGCTTGAGCTTGCTTGGATAAAGTTCATTTTTCTGGTTCAGAGTAATTTGATTGCATACTAGTTAAAGTATTCAAAATAGGAGCATATTTTTCTTTTCATTCATTAATAAAATTTAAAAATTTTTCTTCAAATTTTTTATTTTTTCATTCAAAACCAAATTTTTGATCTGATATAGATACATAATTTCTCAAAATTAAATCATCAATTTCAAATTCACCAAAAATTCTATACTCAATTCCCTTTCCCCCATAATTTGTTCTTAGACCCGCTATATAATTTTTAGAGCCTTGTGAATCATCAAAATCATTTGGACCACACATTATTGCTCTTTTAGATTCATACACTGTAAAACCTGTATATGATACATAATTGAATTTAAATTCACTTTTTATTTCCTTTGCATTTCTTAATATTCCTATTTTTATAGGAAGAAAATAATCCTCATTTTCATCTTTTCCAAGATAAATATTACATTCTCACTTTAATTTTTTTTCAAATTTTATTTTTTCTTTTATATCAAAAATTATTTCTTCATTCAGATTATAATTCTCTAATGCTTTTAGAAAATCAATTTTAAATTTTTCTATTATTTCATTTTTGTTTTCGGTTTTTATTTTGTTTGAATTTTTAACTACATCATTTATTCATGTGCTTATATTTTCACTTTTTGGAGTAAAAGATTCTAATGTCAAATATTCATCTTTACCTTTCTCATTTATTATTCCAATAGAAATATTAACTCCCATTTCTATAAATTTATTAAATTTGAAACTGATAACATTACAAAAATGAATAAAATTGCTCTTCTTTAGTAAGTCATATCTACTAAAATTTCCTCTTGAAATTTTAATTTTAGTTCCTCTATTTCTATAAAATTTATCATTCAATTCATAGTTAAATCTTATTTCAGCAGGTTTTTTTTCTACTTCATATTCCACAATTTTATTATTATATTGATCTAATTCTTCTAGATCAATATAAACAAAATTTTCTTCTTTATTTTCTGTTTTCGTTCATATTTCTAATTTATTACCTGATCAGAATGTAGCAACTTTCATACCAACACCATACCTATTTAAATTACTCTTTTTAAATTTTTTATCCGTATTTGCAAATTCTAGTGAGTTTTCAAGATTTTCAACATTCATTCCATATGCATTATCAATTATTGATATTTGAAAGTTATCTTCTAAATGGTAATCAAAAGTTATTTCAATTGCTAATTCATTTAATTTGTTATGACCATTTAAACCTATTCAAGAAGAAATAGAATTATCAATAAATTCGCTAATCATGGTATAAGGTTTTGAAACAAGTCCATCTTCTCTTAACATATCTGTAGTGACTAATAAATTTTTTTTCCTTTTCATTTTAATACCCCTTAATAAATAATATTATTCTATCATAATATTATAAACTTTAATCTAATCAAAATTAAAGTTTATAATATTTAAAAGTTCCTTTTTTAACATTATTTTTTTTTCTTTTAAAGAAGAAAGTAGACTTATTCTTTTTATAATTTCCTTAAGATCATTAAATGATTCTTTTTTAAATAAATTTGCTTCAGTTATATTTTTTTCTTTAATCAAATATTCAAAATATTTATTAAGAGTATCTAACGCTTCCTGCAATACAATGTCAAATTCTTTTTCTATATCATTTTCATTCTGAAAAAAATTAAATAAAGTATAAAAAATTAAATCTCGAGACGAATTGAACTTTAGTAACTTTAAGTTTTTTTTAATTTTTGACTTAAATAAAAAATAAATATTCAACATTTTTAAAATTTTTTGTGAGTACTCATTATTTTTACTTTTTGTAAAAGCTCTAATTATACTTTCTGTATTATAGAATGGACTTTTTATATCTATATAAGAAGAAGAAATATCATTATATATTTGATTATTCATTTTACCAATTTTATTTTTTATGGAAACTAAATTATCAAAACATATTGTAAAGAGCTTTAATAATTCTCCAGCGGATATTCTATTTTTAAAGTACCTTCCTAAAGAATTTGCAATTGAATTTCCATTTTTTATTTCATAATATATATTTTGATCAATTAGTATACTTTTAATATTTAATTGATATTTCTCTAAACTTAATAAATCCTTAATTTCAATCTTATTTTGATTATTTGTAGAAAATGGTAATTTTGTCATTAAATTTTCAGATACTAATTTATATATTCTAACCAAAACATAAGTTTCATCATAATCATTAGAATTTATTTTTTTATTTGATAAATAGTGATTGTAAAGAGTTCTCATTGTTTGTTGTCCATTTATTATATTTGGGTCTTTAAAAATTACTTTATCAATTATTTTTTCATCATATTTTAAATTGCTAACTATCATAGTGATTCCATTGTTTAATAGGAAGAAATTTTCTTTCTCATTTTCTAAACTATCTATTATTTCCTTGGAAATATTTGTTTTTTTAACTTCTTCTCTAACATTACCTTCAAATAATGAGTCAATTTTATTTCCATTTTCTTCTTCTTTAACTATTAGTCCTATTAATTCATTTAATTTAACTTTTAAAATTACTCCCTCGTCATTATTATAGTTGCGATGTTTTATCAAATTATTTTTTTCATCAATATTAAATACATGTTTTATTCCCTTATTAATTCTTTTTCCATTATGAATATTTTTTAAAACAAATTTTAAAAAATATTCAATTGACATGCACTCATCTTTAGCATTTCCAGGAATATTTCAATTCTTAAAATTTAATTCTTGCTCAGTTTTAGTATATACAAAAATAAACCTTACAGTAAAAATAAAATTCACTTTGGCTAATTTTTCTATAATTTCTATTTTTATTCCAGTTTTTTTATTTTTTTCTTTGCTACTAAGACTATCATCCTTTAAACAATTTTCAATTTGTTCACTTGCAAGTTTAGATTTAGCATAATCTTGTGATTTAATATTTTTTCTTGCCTTTGCTTGAATTAAATATAATGTTTCATTTGAAAAATAGCATAAATCCATACCTTTTATTTCTGCATTATTTTCATCAATTAGATATTCATCTACATTTTCTAGACTATTGCCCGAAATAATAGAAGAAACAAATTTCTCAAATAATTTTCCTTGATAGATTCCTTTATCATATTCATTATTAAATTTTTTCTTATTACATAAAGAAAAAAATTTATCTAGTATTTCCATATTTGATACCCCTTTATTTTAAATAATACATTCTTCACATATTTAATTTTTTGTCTACAAAAAATTATAATTCAAATATAACTTTTTCCTTATTTGCTATTACTTTCATTTTTACATGAGTAATATTTTCCATACCTAATTGATTTTTTAATTTCATTTCAAAAATAAATATTGATAATGAATTTATTACTTTTTCTGATAAAGAGTTTATAATACCTCTACCACCCATTTCCTCAATGGCGTTTTCTTGCATTATTAGATCTACTAAGTTCTCTAATTCATCTTGAGTATATGAAATTTTAACATTGTGTTTTTTATTTAAAGCACTGACTAGTTTAGTAAGTTTACTTTCTATTATTTCTTTAAAAATAACTCTATTTGTAATGTAATTAAAAGGTATTATATTTTTCTTTCCAATTCTGTTTAGTAATTCTGGTCTTTTTAAAACATTTACAAAATGATTTTCTACAGCTCTAATAAAATTTTTTCTTATTTCATCTTGATTACCTTTCGGATTATTTCCAACTACTCCAATATTAGAAGTAAAAATGATAAATGTCTCAGAAAAATCAATTAACTCATTTTTTGATGAAGTAAGTCGGCCATCTTCAAGAATTTGCAAAAACTTATCCAATATTCTGCCATGAGCTTTTTCTACTTCATCAAATAATAATACTGAAAAAGGATTTTCTTTAACTGCATTTGTTAATTCTCCCCCAGAATCATAACCTATATAACCAGGAGGCGCTCCAATAAGCCTTTGATCAGATTCTTCATGATTATACTCACTCATATCAAATCTAATTAATTTATTTTCATCTCCAAAAACTAATTTTGCAATTTGCTTTGCTAACTCAGTTTTTCCAGTTCCAGTTGGACCTGAGAAAAATAAAATTCCTTTAGGTTTTATTAACTTTTCAGAGTGCATAATTCCATTAAGTCCTAAACTTGCATTTATTAAGGTTTGTTTTACATTAGCAATAGCAAATTCTTGGCCTTTAACTACCTCATTTAGAATATTGTCTGCATTGTTTAATTGATTTAAATCCATTTTTTCTCATTCTGAATCTCTCTTATTAAACTGGGCCAATGAAAATAACTCCTTAAAAGTGTAGTTATCATCTTCTGTTTGAATTCTAGCCAATTGCATAATTTCTTTAACAGCAAAACCTTCAGTTAAAGCCACTGCCTCAATACGTTCTTTTGAATCTAAATTAAGTTTTTCTCTATCAATAACATTAAATGAGCGATAAAATCTATTGAAAATCTCTGCTCTTTCATTTTTATTTGGCTTATTAATATTTACTGAAGCAAATTCTATATTTTTTGAACTAAAATCATTTGCAATATTTCCAGTATCTCTACTAATAAAAATTACTTTACTTAGCTTATTCAAATTAATAATGTCATATTGATTTTTTACATCATCTTCAAGAATTGTTGACAACAAAATAGCTGCTTGTTCTACTAAATCTTTAATGCTCTCTTGATTTAATAAAGTATCTGAAAAGTCAATTATATATATTTTTCTGCTTATATCTTTATCTTGAATTTCATTTTTTAAATCATTAATAAACTCTTCTAAAATTTGCTTAATACTATTAGTTTCAAAATCTTCAAAATCATTTTCATCATCTAATATGTCTTGCTCTCCTAATAGAAATATTTTTCCTTTTGAGGGAGAAAACTTAATAACATCTTTATACCCAATTTCTTTTGCAATATTAACAATTTTATTATCCAAATTGCAAAATTGCTTTTTAGAATCCTGATTATTTTCTAAAAAAGTATCATAAACATTTCCACCAACTAAAAGTAAATTTTTTTGTTGTAACTTAACTTTCAATTGCTCAATAGATTTTTTCATTTTATTTTTCCTTTACTTTCATTTTTCTAACTCTCTGAATTGGTCTTGTTGTAGTAGAAGTTCTTGTAATTTTTTGACTAACAATAAATCTTTGTTTTGATTGTAATCCTTTGATAAATTTTTCTGCATCTGCATCACATAGATGATCTGCATAGTTACCCATTTTGTATTCCATAGTTCCATTTAATCCAAAATTAACTATTATATTATTATTCTTATTATTAACTACTTTTAAAGATATTACAAATTGGTCTCCTACTTCAGGAGTTGAACTATTAAGAATAATATATTTTTTTGAAAAAGTTTTGAAGTTAATTTTTTTTAATTCATCTTCAACATCTTTTACTAGCATATTTGTTTTTAAAATATTAGTTTCTATTGACTTCATTAGAGCAGAAAAGTCCATAACTTCAATGTTAGTTTCTAATTTTGACAAATCAGAATATAATTTAGTTTTGAATTCCTTTGCAATATTTAAATTATTTAATTCATCTTTTAATTTATCTTTATAAATTTTTATAGTCTTATCATTAGACTCTTTAAATCTAATGTTTTCTATTTCCTGATTAATACTATTAAAATTTACTTCTAGATTATTACTAAACAAATTTTTTAAAGCTTGATTTGCAATAAACCCATTTTGGCTAATTAGTTCTCCAATTTTATTTTTTTCAAAATTAATTGTTCTAATTAATTCACCTTCTAAATTTAAAGTATATTTTATATTTTGAATTTTCTTTATAATATTGTCCAACTGTAAGTAATATTTTTCAATTTGTTTATTCTTTGTAGCATTTATAATATCGTAATCTCCACTAATGGTATGTGATCCACCAATTTGTTCAATCAAAGATTTTGACTCTTCTAATTGAGAATAAATATTTTTAATTTCCTCATTAAAAATATCACTAAAATTATTTTTAATTGAAAAATTTTCTAATTCTTTTATTTCTTTTTCAACTTGTGTTAAAGCTAATAACTCATCTTTATTACATATATCAAATGTTATTGAAGCATTATGACTCATAAAATATTTTCCTCATTATTTCTTTTTCAAATTTACAATATCTAATGTCTTTTCAATATAACCTAATTTTTCCAAATTTTCATCATTAGGTAATATTGCTCTACCATGGACAAACTCTGATAAAAATTTATAACTATCTTTATAAAAAGAATAAGCACCATCTTCTTCATAATTTGCACTTAAAACTTTTGAAAATGTTTTTTTCTTTGTAACACCAACTTTTTGTTCAAGTTTTTTTCGCAAATTAATTATTCTAACTGTGATTTTATCTTCGGTAGGAGTTTCTTTAATTTCTATTTGTTTATTAAGTTCCTTATAAAAATTATCAACTCTCAAATCCTTAATTGGAGATATATCAGTTAATTCTATTTTGTTCTTCAAAAATTTTAGACCCTCTAAAGTTAAATTTTCTTTTGTTGAAACATCAAATTGATTTTTCATTTTTATTATTTTTCAAAAATTCACTTCTTTTTTTCAATTTGTAAAAATTTCTTTTTCTTTATATTCTCATTTATTATTTAGATATAGTTCCTCGTATGAAAAATCGGAATATTCAACAAGTAAATTTATCATATTCTTACTTAAATCTAACGAGCTATATTTTATTAACTCTCTAAGTTCATCACTATTTAAAATATGTTTAACAAATTTTTCAAATCATATTTCAGTAATAGAAATTGATTTAATATTTGCCTTAATAAAATTAATTTGAATACTATCATAATTATTTTTATTTTCCAAATCCTTTAATAGAATTTCAATAAGGTTCTTATTAACTACATTTTCCAAATTTATAAAGTCGAGATATTTATTTTCAATTTTTTGAAGCGAAAATCTATTTAAAAGCAGAGTTTGATTTAAATCATGAATTTTTAATTTATCATTATAGATATTTACTAAATATATATTATTATTATAAATACAAATTTCGCCTTCAATACCAACTTCTTCTTTCAAAATATTATCTAAGTAAATATTATAATCTTCAAAGTCTGGATAAATTATTTCCGATTTAAGTTTCTCTTTAAAATTATTTTTTTTCAAAGTAATATTATATTTTTCAAAAATAATATCCTTTAAATAATTTTCTTCTATCAACCCCAGTTTAATATGCTCAATTAATTTTTCTGCTCTTCTATTTTTAGGTAATAAATTTTTATCTTCATCTATAATAAATTCGTGCTCTTTTTCAATATATGTTAAATAATTATCTACCAAATTTATTGATTGAATTTCTTGAGATAAATGATCTATTTTAATATTAGATTCTCCAAGTGTCTCATAATAATTTGAATCCAAATAATTTTGAATTTGAAAATCTATTTTCTGATTATTGCTTTCAATTTTTTTGTAATTCATTTTAGATTCAATTTCTTTAGGAATCTTATTTTTTAGAACTTCACTTAAAAATATTTTCTTTTTCTTTTGGAAATTTTCAGTTAAGGAAAAATACTCTTCATTCTTAATTTTCTCTTTAATTTTTTTATTTAGAATAAGTTCGTTAAAATTAATTTTTCAAATACTATCAATTTTTTCATAATCATTAAATTTAAAGGTAATTGTTTTTGATTTGAATAATTCCTTGAAGGAATCTTCAATAAAAATAAACATTTTAAAATCTAAATTAAAATATTTTTTCAAGAATTCCTTTAAATCTATAATTGGTGGTAAATCTTCTAACTCATTTTTATAAGCTAAAAGTAAACAAAAACGAGAGTTAAATTCATTTAGTTCCTTTAAAGAAGCAATATTAATTTCTATTTCTTGTAAAAAGTAAGGTATATTAGCATTTATTTTTATTGTATTTCTCATATTCTAATTACCCCTTCATTGTTTTCTACTTTTTCAAATCATAAATTGAAAATATCTAATGGAATTTGTTCACCATATTCATTATCAATTAATGGCTTTACTTCGCTTCTAAAATATTCTTGAACTGCTCCTACTATAATTAATTTATGTCTTGCTCTTGATACAGCTACATTAAGTCTTTCAATTGATTTATAGAAATCAATATTTCTAGATTTAAATTCTTTAAACATTCTTTCTTCATTAAAAGATTGTTTTCCTCTTACAAGGTCTAGAATAATAATATCTTTTTCTCTTCCTTGAAAATTATCAACTGTATCAATTTTTATTTGATTTAAATATTTTCTATCGTTAATATGTTCTCTTAACATATCTCTAATAATAACTTTTTGTGATTTTGTTACTGAAATAATTCCAATTTGATTTGCTTTAATAGAAGAGTCTTGTTTAATTTTTTTAATTAATTCCACAATACAATATGCATTGTATTCATTAAAAGCTGAACCAAGCATTCTATTATTAAATAGAGATATTTTTTGGTCAAATGATACTTGCTCAGGATAAATTCTTATTTCATTACTCCATTTAGAGTTATCTCTAACATATTCAACAAACTTTGAACTTATAAAAGAAGTGTCAATAATATTTACAGCATTCATATAAGTTTTGTCATAATTCAACTTTACAATTAAATCTTTTCTTTTAACTTCTGGTAATTGTAATTGTTCTTCATCATCATAAACAAAATTAACAATATCCATAATCTCTTTATTGAATCTATGCTGAACATTTAAAAACTTGTAAGCTTTTTTATCTCCAAAACCTTTCAATTTTTGTGCATGATTTTTAAATAAAGGAAATAAGAATAATTTTTCAATTTTTGTTTTAAATAATTTAAATTCACTTTCATTTTCTTTTTCATCTGGATCTTTTTTATGTTTCGCTTGAAAATATTTCTTTAATGTATTCTCATCAATATCTGATAAATTTGGAGGTAATTGTCTATAATCACCTGCTAACATAACTTTATCTGCTAAAAGGGCTGTATTTAAAATTTCAATTGTTGTTGATTTGGAAACCTCATCTATTATTTCAAAATTAATTGGATAATCAATAAATAAGTTTCTTGTTTCATTCAAATATGAAATACTTTGCTTACCTGTTGTAGTAATACCTATAACATTTATCAATTCATTGTTTAAAGCTTTTAAGGCAAATGACTCAATTTCTTTTTTATTAAGACTATTATCAACTTTGCTTTTAAATTTGTTACTCAAATTTTTTAATTTATTTAAATATATTTTTTCGGAAGAAACATTTATTTTTTTAAGTATTACTTCAATAATTTTATTAATTGAAGTAACTTCTTCGGTTTTAAATTCTCCATGCATTTTTATAAATTTTGTTATGTTATTATCAAGAGAATAAAAATTTTTAATTTCTTTGTCATATTTTCTTTTAAGAAATAAAAATTTATTATCTAAAACTTCCTCTTTTGTTATTCCATACGTTAGACTTTCTCTTATTTCTTCTTCAATATTCTTGGCAATACTTTTTGAATAAATTCAATTAAAGTCTTCAAATTTGTATTTTTCATATTCCCGATTTTTAATCATTTCAAATAAAAACGTTGGAACAAAACTTACTTCCTCCTCATTTGACTTATAATTATCAAAAAATATTTTTAAATCAGTTTCTCCTTGAACATCAAAGTCCTTTAAAACAAAGTTATCAATTGCATATACAAAATTTTGATACATATGTTTATAGTCATAACCCTCGGTACTTAATTCTTCTTCTTTATCTCTCACATAAGTGTTTTTATAGAAAATAATATTAGGATCTGTTCTAAAAAATTCCCTAAGTCTATCAAAAGCATTATTGATTGCTTCATGAGAAAAAGATGTAATTAAAGTATTTTCATTTTTTTTAGAAATACTATAAGTTATTGCAGCAATTGTTTGAGTTTTTCCAGTACCTGGTGGTCCTTGCAAATAACTTAATGAATTTGATGATAAGGCCATTTCATATGCTTCACGTTGTTTAGTATTTAAATTCAAACTAATATCTTTTTCTGTACTCAAAGACAATTTATTAAGTTCGATACATTCTGGATATTCTAATGAAGTTGCTAAATATGGATTTCTATAAATACCCTTCTCTAACATAAGTATTGCAGAATAATACCTATTAATTTTTGTAAATAAACCCAAATCAAAATCTGATAAATATCAAATTTGCTTACCCTTGTAATCTTTTTTAAGTAATGATGATAATTCAATTTCATTAAAATTTATTAACTTTTCTTCATCATCTTTTGGGTCTGTTTTTAAAATTACACTTTTAAAATTATATGTAGAAAACTCAACACTATTTTTAAGTTCATTAAAATTATTCACATCTTTTTCTAAACTTAAAATTAAATGATTTGCTTCTTGATTTAAGTTTTCTCATTTATTTAAGTTGTTATTAATTTTATTTAATTCAGTTGTAACCTTATTAATCTCTTGTTTTATATAATTTAATTTACTATCTAATTTTTTTATATATAGATTTATGGATTTTTCCTTAGAATTAAAAACCTCTAAATCTTGCTTCAATTCTTTAAGAGTTTCTGTTTCTTTTAAACTATTATTTAATTTACTTTTTTTATTTTTACTTGTCTTTTCAATGCTTTTTTCCAGAAGTTTTATATTTTTTTTAACATTGAATATTTCTTCTTTTATCTTTAAATGTTCATCTGAAGCTAGTTTAGTAGTTTCTATATGCTCTTCCTTATCTTTTTCAAGTTTCTCGAAATCTATTTCAACTTTATTTTTATCAATAAATAGTATTTTAATTTTGTCTTCATTTACTTTAACTTTTTCTAAATTTTTAGAAATTTCTTCATTTATTATAGTAATTTTATTATCAATATAATCTTGTATATCAAAATTTTTTAAAGAACTAATTACAGCACTTGTCTTTATATCATCTCTTTCACTTGAAATAATTTTATATCTACCCTCTGCTATTTTTGTTTTACTGTCTATCATTAATATTAGATTATCTTTTTCTAAACTATTTTCTTCTAATGTAAAATCTTTTAAAGAAAGTAGTTTAGCTTGTGAAGAGGTTTTTTTCTTATCTCTTAAATGTTTTCTAAAATCAATAATAAAATCATGTCACCCTCTTAAATTCAAACCTTCATCAGATCTTCCAGTTAAAATATCAGATCTTGATAAATCCTTGAATAGAGTAAAAAAATCATCCTTATTTTCAAATAGCTTTAAAATATTATTTTTATTTTCTTCTACATACTCAATATTATCAATTAAATTAGTTATTACTTTAATATTAAGAGACTTAACATATTCATAGCCGAAGTCTAATGACTCAACTCTTGTTATATCAAATCATAACTTTATATCAGAATTAACATCTTGCATTGTATTATTTTCGTCTTTTTCATAGCAAAAATCTGCGTAAATAACAATTGAGTTTTTTAATAAATTAAATTCTTCTTTAGTTTTTTCATCAAATTTAAAAATGAAGGCCAAACCAGATATTAATATACCTTGTTTATCTTTTGATTCCTTTAATTTTCTTTCAAAGGCATGAAGATTTCTAAGTGTTGAATTTTGATTTTTATCATTACTAATATTAGTATCAAATGTTGATAAATTTAAATACATTAATTCTTTCAATGATTTCTCATTCAACAATTCAAAAAACTTTAAAAGGATAAATTCATCTGATTCAATATCAGAATTTAATATTTTTTTGATTTTTGATATAACAATATCTCTACATAAAATATCATTATTTTTATTAAAGGCTTTAATACCTATTTCCAGTTTAAGTTCTTCATAATTTGACTCTTTCTCTGAAATTTTAAATTGTAAATTCATAAATTCTTTTTTCCCTCTAGAAGTTTATAAAATTATTTATAATAAATTTTTTCAAGTTGATTAATTAAAAATTTTATAGATAAAGACCTACTATTTTTATAATAACACATAATAGTGTTTAATATATATTTTAAAATGAAAAAGTGGTCTTATTTCCCACTTTTAATTCTGTTACATTTTATACATAGAATTTGAGAATTATCAAGTTCTGTCTTACCAACTTTTGTGTGTGATACTACGTGGTCAGGTTCAAAATCACTTATATTTTCTAATCTTTTATTACAATATGCACAAATATGCTCATTATTATTTCAAATTTCAAATTTTTCATCATAAGTAAAGCTTCTTTTTTTATCTTTAAAATATCTATTTAAAATATTATCAACAATATCAACTCGATTTTTCGCATACTTAAAATCATCATATTTATTACTACTATCTATTTGAACTTCATTAATAGCAGTTTGAACACTATAAAGATTTCTTTTTAAGGAATCTTTATAATGCAAAAAGAAATTTTTGTGTTTTATATTATTCTAAAAAGACATAAAAATAGATCCAAATAATGTATAAAATGACTTTATTTGCATAGTATAATTTCCTACAATTCAAAACATCAAATTCATAGTTTCTTTAAAAGCAATTAAATGTAGTTCGCTTATCATAATTCTATTTGTAATAATATTTCCATATTAATTCTAACAGAACCCTTTTGTTTTCTTTTCTGTATATCAATTATAGAAAAAAACCTAATAATTAACTCTTTAATTGTAAATCTATTATCTTTTTTCATTATTTAACATTTTCATTATTTTTTTATCCATATCTAAATTTCTTATTAACTTAATAATTTATTTCTATGCCTTGGTCCTTACTTCTACCTTACAATTAAGATTATTTGTAACTGACTTATTAATTACTATTTTAGATCTTATTTTGATTTTTTTATAATTTTATTGCTTTTTTTATTCCAAAATAATTTCTTATTCTATAAAAAGAAATAAGGTTTTTTTCCAATATTTCTATTTTCAACAAAAAAATAAAAAGCAAGATATTTTCTTTATTCTTTTAAAAATTATATAATCATTTTAAGATATTCTTTGTACTTTTCATTTTTTAAGCAATCAATAATATTTTTAATACTATAATCATAATTTATCATTTCATAATCCAAATTTTTTAATATTTCTGATATAAAATTACTATTCAAATCCATCGAAGTAAGTAATAATAATATTTCTTTTTTAGTAGTTTTATTATTAGTTTTATCTTCTAATTCATCATTATAAATTATTTCATCCATTTTATTAGGAGTATCACTAAAAATTATAGATATAAGATTATTAAAAAAAGGCTTTATATATTTTTCCAAAATATTATTTCTATTTTGTATATAAAAATCAATAAATTTACTCATATGTACTTTATTATTTGAATTAAATTCTTCATCTGAATCTGATGTCTTATTCGTTACAATTGATTTATTTTTATCTGAAATATAAATTATTTTATTTGATGAAGATAACAAACTTAAATAATTTTTATATCCATTTTTAATACTTTTATTAAAAATAAAATCATCAAATACTAATCTAATTTTATTTAAAAAATTATTATTATCATTATCTATTAAATAATATTTTTTAAATAAACTAAATATATCATTTCTAGATATATCACTATTTTTAAGTTTAATTAAAGAAGTTTTATAAAACTCAAAATTATCCAAAACTAAATTTTTAAATTCCTTAACTTTAATAATAGGACTTACAAAATCAGTTAGATTATATTCTTTAAAATTATTTTCAATATTACCTTCTGGATCAATAATTTTTTTTTCAACATTATCTAAAGATACTGATAATTTATTACTAAATTTTACATTATTTTTTTTAGACTTTATATTTAGTACAACTTGATTTCAATGTTCAATATTTCTTTCTTTGTTTAAATTTAATTTTTCTATTATATTTTCTAATTCTTTTTCATTTTTCTTAATATTATCAACAAAAATTGAATCTGGATCGAAATTAAGGAATGTATCAAATACTTTCCTTATATCTGTAAATACCTCACCAACAATTTTACTTCCTAATCTTCCAACCCTTCCAACTAAATTGGCCAGATTCAAATAGTCCGCCTTATTTCCATCAGTTTTAGAATTCAATATTATCAGTCGTTCGCAATTAAGATTAACTCCATAAGTAATTGTACTAGAACAAAAAATATAATTAAAATCACTTTCTCTAAAGCATTTTTCTATCATTCTTCTTAAAGTTGCTTCCATATTACCATTATGAATTAAGCAATTTCTTTTCATGAAATCAAAAATTCTATAATCTTCAAATTCTGTTATAAATTCTTTTATATAATTACTTATAATATTTTTTTTAAAATTATTATTTAAATCATGAATAGGAATTTTTGTTGTATCTAAAGAATAAATTTCTCTATTAGAGATATACACTATAGTTTGTTTTTTAAAGGCAAGTATTTTTTTTCATCAGTCCTCTTTAATTTCAAGATTAATTCCCTCATTTTTATTAAAAAACATTCTATTTTTATTCTTGTCATAAAAATATATCAATTGAGTTGATAAAGAATTATCACTATTAAATTCTTTTACTTTAAAGTCCGAAATTCTATCTTCTATTTGTTGTGCTGAATTTTTTAAATAAGGTAACAAAAAATAGGATTTTATATTTTGTTTTTTTGCAATTATTAATAAATTTCAATTAAAATTACTTCTTTCTTGATAAGGATTAACCATTGTTGTATAGAACTCATCAAATAAAAGTACGGTATTTTTATTAATTTGAGACATGTTGTTAGAAATTAAATTTAAAGCTCTCTCCTGAGTTAATATATTAATCGAATTACTCTTATAGATTGAACTTAAATTACTTGAAATTCCCATTTTATTAAAATTATTAAAATATTCATTTACTAATGAAAGAGTTGGAACAATAAAAATAATCATTTGACCATTATTAAATTTGTTTAAAGCATATCATCTAATTAAAGTTGATTTACCAACGGAAGTCGGCGCTGATATAAGTAAATTATTATTATCCTCCATTTGTTTTAAAGCTTTTTTCTGAAATTCATTAAATAGGCTATTTTCAGTTATGTTAACTGTATTTTTTATTCTGTCAATATAATTAGTTATATTTAACTTATCTATATCCGAAATTTCATTTAAACTTTTTTTATCATTATAACCCAATTTATATTTGAACATAAATTTTCGTAATTCATTTATATCTGTAAGTCCCTCTAAAATATTATATATATCCTTCAAATAGTTTTTTATTTCAATATTTGATTCATTTATTCAATATAATCAATTTATTATTCCCGAAAAATTATTTATATAATCATTTTTCAATTTTATCTTACAATAATTAACTTTAAGATATATTTTCTTTAGTAGATCTAAAATTTTTTTCAATAAGCTTATATTATTCATTAAAGAAAGCCTCCAGATTTTGATAAAAATTATTTAAATGATTATCCTCTATTTCATAAATAGTTTTATCTACAGGAGAAATGATATTTATTTCTAACTCTGGATTTAGAAGATTATTTATGTATTTTTGAGCCAATTTTTCTACATTTTCTCAGTCAATTATTTTATTTGAAAAAAATACAAGTACATTTAAGCAATTTTTATATAAGGAATCTTCAATATAATATATTTTTTTGTTATCTTTTACTATCACATTTTTTTGTTCATCATCACTATCTAATTCTATAAATTTACTATATATATTTTTCAACTGCTCAAAAAATAATTCATTTAATTGTTGATGCAAATTTTGTTCTAGGTTTTGAATTGTCCATAAGTCGTTAATTGCTAAATCTATATGTTCTTTAACATTAGCAAATGTTCCACTTGAAATTTCCTGAATAAATAGAGACTCAAAGCCTTGCTTTAGTCTCTGATTAAAATTACTATATGAGCTTTTTGATTCTAAAATTATTATTTTATTTTTTTCTCTAGATATGAGTATATTATCCATTCCAAATTTAGCATTTTTTCTATGCTTATTTGGTCTTCAACCTATTGCAAAACAGTCATACTTATCTGATATATATGCAGATGCTAGGTATTCAAGAAAAATTCCGATTGCGAACTTTAATTGAGAATTTCTTTGAAAAAAGTCCTTTGGAAAAGTTAAATTGAAAGCTGGGTTTCTAGTCGCATTGAATAAATCAAATTTTCTTTGCTTAAGTTTTTCTTCTAGTTCTTTTAATATACAATTTGCTTCATCATTTCCATTCGATTCTATTAGAAATATTTTATCTCTCATTTTTTACCCCTATTTAATAAGCATTATAAATAATTTGCTATATATTAAACCCTTCTAAAAAATCCAACATTAATGTCTGTCAATTTCTTCATAATTTTTCACGATTTTTTTTAATATCTTCAACTTTATTAATAATGGTTCTCTCATTTCCTTCAATGGCTTCAATTGACTTTTGAATGATTCCTTTAAATGTTTCAAATGATTTAAGTTTTCATGAATTAAATTTTTCAAATGCTTCATTGTTATCTGATTTATCTCTTAAATTTGATTCAATCAAAATTAATTTTCTTACCATTGATGAAACAAAAACAAAACTATCAGGATCAGCAATTAAAATATTTTTATTTTTTTGTGAAACCAAGAAAGGTACTTTGAATTTTTCTCCAGTACTTGTTGCTACAAGAACTGCATAATTTGCTCCTTCCTTTGCCATGTCTTCTGTTAACTTGGGTTCTCAACTATCTTTTCATTCTCCATTTTTACATTCAAAAACTATTTTTCCAAGATCTAATTCTTTTTCTCTAACTACTTGTAAGAAGTCAGCTTTTGTTCCTGTTCTTGTAATTTTATTTATTTCATCACCTGTTAAAGAAGCTAATTTTCTTAATTCTAATTCAACTTCATTTTCTCAGTTTTCACCTTTTGTTTTATTATTTAAAATTCTATTTGTTGCATTAGCAACTTTTAAATCAGTTATTTCTTTTTCTTTTGAAGAAATAACTTCTTCATATTTAGTTTTAAGTTCCAGCTCTTTTTGATTTAATAATAATTTATTTTCACTTTCAATTTTTTGCACTTCTAATAAAGCTTGAGTTGTTTTAGCTTCTCACTGTGCTTTTTGTAAATTAAAGTTACTTTCTAATTCTAATTTTTGTTTTTGAAGTTTTTGTTCATTTAATTGGTCCAAAGAACTTGCTTCTGCTTCTAATTTTTGAATTTTATTCATTAAAGTAGTAACTTCAACTTGTTTTTCTTCCAAAAATTTAGCTTTTAAATTTGCTTCTAATTCTTTTAAATCTCTTTGATTATTTAATTTAATTGCTTCAATACTTGTATTTAATATATCAATATTATTTTTCAAAGAAGATACAACTTTTTCTTTTTCAAGTTCTAAATCTTTTTTTTGAGATTCAAATTCAAGACTATATGTTTGATGTAATCTTGTTGTTATTTGACTTTCAATTGTTTTTGTTAATTCTTCTTCTAAGTGCTTTTTAAATTGATTAATACTTTCACTGTCTCTTGTTCCTAACTGTATTAAATCAATTTCTTGATTACATTTATAACAAGTTATCAGTAGTTTTTTCATCTAATAATTCCTCTTTTTCTTTCTTTTAGAGGAGCTGGAAAAGTTATATTTATCCATCAAGAACTTTTTATCTATCAGTAATAATTTAAACTAACTCTCTTTTTGTGTTGTATAAACAACATTTATATATTAACAAAAAAAGTAGATATTTTTTAAGTTTTATCTAATTAATATTTTTAACAATAAATATTCCAAACATCTAATACCTCCAGTTATTATGAAATTCCAGAATAAAAAATGAAACTTATAGTTTCTCAAACTCTTTAGTTTTTATTTACTTCTTTATTCATTGAAATTCCCAATAAATTCATCATTTTAATTTCAATAATTGTAAGACAAATATAAATTATTTGCTTATTAATTAAAAAATCTTTTAAATATAGTCATTTAAAAGATTGATTTTGATATAGAAATTTAGTTAAGAAGTGAATTAGAATTTTTAGAAATAATTTTTCCTTGAGCTGTTTTTTCATTCCCTCCACCTTTAATTTCAAAGTGTGAATGATTTGTCATTTTTTCTAAAGCATTGATTTTAGAATTTGACTTGCATAAATAAATGCTTGACTCTAAATCAAACACCTCAACAAAACTATTATCATTATTTTTTAAAATTAAATCCGCTATAAAATTTAAATCCTTATTTTCTAAAAATGACTCATTAATTGAAAACAAATTATAATCTCCTGATAAAGTTGGAGTAGCATCTTTATATTTTTTGTATAATTCGTCCTTCTTTTTAGATTCAATTTTAATTAAAAAATCAGGAACTTGAACTTTTAAATCAGTTGCTAGTGACTTAAATTTTATGTAATCTTCTCATTTAATTTCTTTTAAACCACTATATTTTTTTGTTAAATGCAATCAAGCATTTAACATCATTTCAATATTGTCATCTTTGCCATACTTATTTTGGTTGATATATTTTAAAATAAGTTGTTCAACTTCCTTATATTCTAATTGACAAAAATTTTGATATGCTAAGTTAATTTCTTCTATTTTTGTTTTAGCATAAAAACGATAAATTCCACTACCTTTATTTTCATAACTTGTGATTAAAAAGTCTTCAATTTCTTTTAATGAATCAACATGTGTTCCACTACAAAGTTGAATCGAAGCCGTTTCAAATTTTACAATTCTTAAGTCACCTTCTAATTCTTTTTGATTAAATTCAATTGCTAAATTATATTTATTTTTAGCAGTTTTTGCATCTACAATAAACTCTTCTTTTTTAGCATTTGTTGCCATTTTTTGTTTAACAACATTATTTAATTCAAAAATATTTGACCAAGAAATTTTTTGCTCAATATACATATCCATTCTTAAGCCATTTTGATCATTAAAATAGCCTTTACCAATACTTGTGGGATAAAGTTCACGCAGTGTATCGAAAAGTAAGTGCGCTGCACTATGATTTTGACTAACTAACTGTCTGTGAGTTATATCTAATTTTGCTTTAACAAGTGAACCTACTTTGATATCACTAATTAACTCTACTTTATGAACAACTTTATCTTCGCTAATTGCTAAACCTAAAATTTTGTATTCTTTATTATTAAAAATAATAAAACCTTGATCACTAATTTGTCCTGCTGATTCTGGAAAGAAAACAGTTTCTTGCAAATACATTAATGTAAATTTGTCTTTATTAACAAATTCACTAACACTTGTTTCAACTTCTATTAATTCATATCCTTTAAAATTTTTTAACATTTTTCTCCTTTTAGTTAATTTAAAAATCTATTTAAATTAACTAATATAAAATGATTATAATTTTTAATATTAAAAATTTCAATACCTACATATTAGTTAAAAAATTGCTTATTAAAGAACTTTAAATCAATTAATATTCTATAAATATTGTTCATTGTAGCCCAATTAACTAAGAAATTACTTTATAATCAATAAGTAAAGAGGAACTTTAATATCATGGATGATAAACAATATAAACAAGACTTATTAGAAGTCTTTGAAATAGCTCAAAAAGCTATTGGCAAAACATTAAGAGAATTAGCTGGCAATAACTTAGATCGAATAAGATACTTTGATAATAAAGAAAAAGTGAAACATGTCATTCAACAAGCCGTATTTGATATTGGTTTAATGAGTAAAATGGAATATACCTTTGAAGACCTACAATTAGAATTAAAACCAGTGGCACTAAAATATAACAAATATGGCGAATTAATTGTTAAAGAAAGAATGGTTTTAAATGACATTTATTACGATGAAATTGTTAATGAAACATTTAAAACAAGTCGTTTTATTAATAAAAATCAATTACTTTTAATAATGACATATATTCATGATTATGAAAAAGACTTTTTGGACTATCAAATAAAAGATGCTTTTATTATTGATATTAGTCGACAAAAGGAATTCTTTTTAATTGTAAATGATTGACTTGCTATTCAAGAAAAAGTGAAAAAAGGTAAAGCTGAGGATTTAAATGAAGGTTTTACAAATATCTTATCTGCTTCTACCAAAAGTCAAAATCGAATTGATTTAAAAAAACAACCCTACTCAAATGTTTTAGTAAGATTTAGAAACTATTCATTTAACATTAATTTCTTAAAAGAAATCATTTCAAAAAAAATTAGAAAAATAGATTATTTAAATGAAATTTTTGAAGAAAAGGAAGTAAATGATATTTCTGATTTTAAAAATGAACAAATTGAAGAATATTTAAAAAGTATCATTGGAACAGATATCTCTAGTTATACAGAATCAAAAGCAAATCAATGACATCAAATGGCTTTTGAAAATTATTTAAAGGAAAATAATAAAGAAATGTATGATTTTATTAAAGTAACAAATTATAAGTTAATTCATAAATTAACAGATAACAGTAACCTTCAAGAACAAATTTCAACTAATTATGAATTGGACCCATTTGAAATTTTAAACGATGAATTTGAAGAAAGTACCTTTTATCAAGATATAATCTTAAAAACTTATATAGTAATCATGATTGATAAATCTAATAATCAAGTTTTAAATTTTAAGTTATTTAGATTAAGTGATGCTGATATTAAAAAAGCTCAAAGTGTTTTTTACAATGCAAGAAAAGAAATTCAAAGAATTATTGCTATTGGTAAAACAGAAGAAATAGAACCAAATTTTACTAAAATTAAAGATAACTTAGCTATTCATTTAAGAAAAAGTAAAAAAGCTAACAATACAATCTATAAAGTGAACAATAAGGAATTTAAAATTCCCTCTTATGAATTCTGAATTAATAAAGATGTTATTTATAAATAAAAAAGATTCCTTTTAGGAATCTTTTTTATTTATATTTTTTATTTAAAATTAAGCAACTTTAATTTTAGCAATAACTGAAAACTCGATTTTATCGCCATCTTTAATTTTATAACCATCTTTTGCTTTCACTTTAACATCAATAGTTATTTCACCAGTTTCATCATTGGTTGTAGGTTCACCATCAATTACTAAACCTTCAGTCAATTTAACACCTTTAACTGCAGCAATAGCTTCATCCTTATTTTCAAATTCTCTTTCACTTGTAGTTGCATTTAAAGCATCTTGAACATCAGATGTTGAAACCTCAACAATTTTTTCTTTAATTGTAGCCTTAACTGAAAAATCAGTTTTATCACCATCTTTAATTTCAAAACCAACTTTTGCTTTCACTTTAACATCAATAGTTATTTCACCAGTTTCATCATTGGTTGTAGGTTCACCATCAATTACTAAACCTTCAGTCAATTTAGCACCTTTAACTGCAGCAATAGCTTGATCTTTATCATCAAATTTTTTTCCAAGTGTAGTTGAATTTAAAGCATCTTGAACGCTAGATGTTGAAACCTCAACAATTTTTTCTTTAATTGTAGCCTTAACTGAAAAATCAGTTTTATCACCATCTTTAATTTCAAAACCAACTTTTGCTTTCACTTTAACATCAATAGTTATTTCTTCAAATTTTTCACTCGCTACAGGTTCACCATCAATTACTAAACCCTCAGCCAATTCAGCACCTTTAACAGCAACAATAGCTTGATCTTTATCATCAAAGTCTTTTCCACTTGTAGTTGCATCTAAAGCTGCTTGAACAGCAGATGTTGAAACCTCAACAATTTTTTGTTTAATTTTAGCCTTAACTGAAAAATCAGTTTTATCACCATCTTTAATTTTATAACCAACTTTTGCTTTTACTTTAACATCAATAGTTATTTCACCAGTTTCACCTTTATTTTTAGGTTCACCATCAATTACTAAACCTTCAGTCAATTTAACACCTTTAACTGCAGCAATAGCTTGATCTTTATCATCAAAGTCTTTTCCACTTGTAGTTGCATCTAAAGCTGCTTGAACAGCAGATGTTGAAACCTCAACAATTTTTTGTTTAATTTTAGCCTTAACTGAAAAATCAGTTTTATCACCATCTTTAATTTCAAAACCAACTTTTGCTTTCACTTTAACATCAATAGTTATTTCTTCAAATTTTTCACTCGCTACAGGTTCTCCATCAATTTCCAAACCTTCAGTCAATTTAGCACCTTTAACTGTAGCAATAGCTTCATCCTTATTTTCAAAGTCTTTTCCATTTGTAGTTGCATCTAAAGCTGCTTGAACAGCAGATGTTGAAACCTCAACAATTTTTTCTTTAATTGTAGCCTTAACTGAAAAATCAGTTTTATCACCATCTTTAATTTTATAACCATCTTTTGCTTTCACTTTAACATCAATAGTTATTTCTTCAAATTTTTCACTCGCTACAGGTTCTCCATCAATTTCCAAACCTTCAACAAGGACAACTGCTTTTAGTGCATCAATTGCTTGTTGTTTATTTGCAAACTCTTTATCTTTTACTGCTGCATCTAATGTATTTTGAACTTCTTTTGTAGAAACTTCTTTAATTTCTGACGCAGTATCTTTTTTTACAGTAACATCAATTTTTTTTGATGATAAAACTTCTTGTTTTCCCTCTTTTTCAATATTGTATGTAATTGTTAAAGTTTCTTTAACATCCTTATCTTTTGGTAACTTAAGTGGTATAACACTAACTACTACATCACCATTTTCAGCTACTTCACCAAAAGAAACTTTTAAAATTGATTTCTCATTCACATTCGATACTGATTTAACAATTGCCTTATCATTTCTAGTCCCTAAATTTATTGTGATGTCTTTTGATTCAATTTTAGAAAATTCTAAACTAGAATTTTTTTCTTCTTCTTTATCTTTATCTCCACCACATGCAACAACACTAGTAGTTGCTGTTGTAACTAAACCAGCTGTTGCTAATAATCCTAATAATTTCTTCATTCTTTCTCCTTTTATTAATTATTTAATAAAAGTACCTTGTTACTCATTCAAGTCAATTTCTATTATACCTATTTACTTACTTAAAAAATCACTACTCATAAAGTTAAACATATTTTTAATTAAAATATTTTGTTGAAAAAATGTCTTTTTTATGTTTAGTTTTTAAAAGAAACTTATAATGAACTATACAAAGCAAAAAAAAAAAAAAAAGGTTTCTCTAAAAGAATCCTTTTTTAAAAATCTAAGTATTAATTTCTAATATTATTTTGTTCAGCTTAAGATAATTTTAATTTTTCCTTCTTTATAAACTTTTGAACCTTTATTAACATTAATTGTTAATTCTCCATCAACAGCTGGTACTGTTGCAGCATCTCCATCACCTGGTATTTCAGCTACAGGAGCTTTTGTTAACTCTGGAGTAACTTCTTCAACAACTAAATTCGCATTATCTTTTTTAACATCAACTAAATAAGCAGCTGCATCTTTAACTTCACTAATTTTTAATGTTGTTTTAGTTACATGAGTTGCTATTTCTACTAATTCAGGTGCTACTACTTCACCTTTTTTAACAGTAACCTTAATTTTTGTTGTTGTTAAAATTTCTTGTTTTCCTTCAGTTACAACACCATAAGTAATTGTTAAAACTTCATTAACATCTTTATCTGTTGGTATTTCTTTTGGTGTAACAGTAACTACTACTTCACCATTTTCAGCAACTTCACCAGTAGAAACTTCTAAAATTGATTTATCTTTTGCATCTGATTCTGATTTAACAACTGCTTTATCAGTTTTTTTACCAATATTAATTTTTGCAGTTTGTGCTTTAATTTCTTTAAATTCTAAAGATAAATCTTCACTTTTATCTTTTTCTCCACCACATGCAACTACTGTTGCACTTGTTGTAGCAACTAAACCAGCTGCTCCTAATAATCCTAATAATTTTTTCATTTTTTATTCCTCCATACTTTTTTTAAAAGTACCCACACACACATATCAAGTTATTATTATTATAATTCAATTTAATAATCTTATTTTTTTGGTTTATAAGATAAAAATATTTTTATTAAAATGAAAAAAAATTGTATTTATTAAAAAAAAAAAAAAAAATGGAATATTAATGTAAAATATATTATTCCATTTTTTCTTCTAATTCTTCCACTTGTTCTTCTAACTCTTCAATATTTTCTTGAAGTTCTTCAATTTTTTCTTGCATATTAATTATTTCTTCACTAAGTAATTCATTTTCATTTTTTATTTCAATAACTGACATTTCTTTTAAATTTTCATTTAATTTTTTATCTTTCTTAAGTCGATTTAATGTAACTTTGTCTTTTATCTTATTTGAAATTATAAAACATAAGATAAATAATGAAGCTGCCATCGCTGATAAATTAGCACACCCAACTTGTAAGTCAACAGGTTCTTTAATAAAAGCATATGTAGTTCAAATACATGCATTTAAAAAAGTTAGAAAAAACATAATTGGTGAAAGTGCTTTTGTATTTTTAGTTACGCACACCTTTATTACTTGAGGCAATAACATTGAAAAACTTGTTGCAAAACCAATTCACCCTAATATATCATTTGCAAGCAATTTTGAAGATGATGTTAATAGCATAATAAAAATCTCCCTTATTTATTTATATTAACAAATAAGTGTAGTTGAAGCAATATTAACAATCAATTTCTTTATAGTTAACTTTCCAAAGCCTTATAGATAGCTTCCATATTTATTGGTAATTTAAGTAAATTTTTCAAAGGCAAATTATTTTTAATTAAATATAGAAATAGAAAATTTAATTGCTTAAAATTTTCAATTGCTACAACCAATGAATTTTCTTCTTGATCATATTTAAAAGACTTTATATCTTTTTTTAATAAAAAACTACGAAAATCTTGTTCTTCAAATTTTTCACTTATACACACTTTATATTTTGAATATATATTTAATTCCTCTGCCGAACCATTAAAAATATTTTTTCCATTATCAATAATTATAAAATCATCAATAATATCTGCAATTTCGTCAATATTGTGAACAGTTACTATTATTGTTTTATCCTGCCTTTTAGCTTCCATTAATATGGTTTTAATTTTATTCCTTCAATAAGAGTCTAAATTTGCCCCAGGTTCATCTAAAATAATAATTTCTGGATCCTTAATAAAGCATAGTATTAAATTCATTCTATTTTTCATTCCCCAAGAAAAACTTCTAATTGGTTTATCTTTTGATTCCCAAATATCAAAATACTTCATTCAATATTCAATTCTTTCCTTAGAAAACTCTTTTTTTAAGCCCATCATTATACACATGTCCAATAAAAATTTATAGGCACTTACAACATATAAAGAAAAATCCATTTGAGTATAATAGCCTACTCTGCTATTTACTGAAAAATATTTTTTCTTTTTTCTAGAAATATTTTCAATTCTAATATCACCTTTGAATTCTTTAATTATTCCCAGTAGAGAATTAATAACAACAGTTTTTCCACTTCCACTACTTCCAAGCAAAGCAGTAATTCTTCCCTTTTTAATTGAACAGTTTAGAGGTCCAATAACTTTCTTTTTGAATTTTTTTAAATAATTTTCAAATCTTATAATCTTTTCCATTTTTTTATCCTGTTAAATCTAATTTTTTAAATTTGCTTTTAGCTACATAGTAATTAATAAAGGCAATAATTGCTTGAAAAATAACATAATAGTATGGAGAAATAAAATTATTATATGTTTCTAAGTCTAAATGATCATTTGTATCAAGTTTAAATGTATAGGTTGGTTGGGAAATAAATAAATTATCTTGCTTATTAAAAAATATTTTACTTGAACTTTCAGGTTCAAATCAAATATCATCATAGCTTCTTCCACCAAAATATGTATAATTTTGTAGCATATTTGAAAGAAAGTTAAACTGAAATGATATATTATATGTCGATCTGGACTTAATGTATTTTATTCAGTTATTATTTTTAATCACACTACTGTTTTTAAATATAACTATATTATTTGTATAGCGAATAAAATAGTTTTCCAAAATTCTAGCACTTAACATTGTAGGAAAAAATAAATCCTCTTTGATTAAATTATTTATCTTCTCAGCTTCCAATTTTAATTTATTATCAGAAAAAGAATAGTGGCTTTGATATATTTCAATTAAATTCTTATCATTAAGTAAAATCTTATCTTCAGTTGGTTTTGTTACATTTTTTATATAATTTTTATCAATATTATCTTTATCATTTAAAAAAATAAATGCATCAAATAAATTGTAAAACTTATCTTGAAAATTATTATTTAAGTTAATTATCAACTTTGTGAATTTAATAAACTCATTAATAATTTCTTTTTTATTTTTATCATAATTATTTGTCTTAATTTTTTCTTCTAATTCATTAACTGTCAAAAATTTATATTTTAACTCAAATTTTAATTGAATATTATCTCCTCTTCATTTTAATAAAGGAGAGTTATTATTTGCAGAAATTATTTTTGTAGGTTTTGTTAATGCAACTACTTGCTTTTTCTCCTCTACAATTCCTAAATCTACTCAAAAATTAATTCTTTTTTGAATGCTAGAAGCATTATTAAAATTATTTTCAATTGAATTAGGATCAGTTTCAAATTGGTTATTTATAAAAGTTTTGTATATTTGCAAACTCAAATTTGAATATTTAATTTTTTTGTTTATAACATGCTTTTTAAGATTAAAAGAATCATATATTTCATTAACAGATATTGCTGTGTTTACATTTTTATAGGAAAGAATTACACTCTTACTTTCTTCACCTTGTATTAGAAATGTATAAGGAAGATTACTAATAAAAGAACTAGCTAGTATCAATGTTGCTATAATTGTAGATACTTGTATATTTGCAAATAATGATATTAATAAAAAGAAACTAATTAAAAATACACAGCTTATAAAAGCATAAAATAAGTATGTTGTTGTAATTCTTATTAGAAAGAAATTTAATTGTCTTACAAAAATTAAATTAGTAAAATTTATTAATAAATATGCTATTAATAAATTTAGAAAAATTAATAGGATAAATGAAATAAACTGGTAAGTAAATAATTTTGACCTAGATAATTGTTGTGTGACTATAATATTTAGAGTTTTATCATCACGTTTTACAACATAAAAATATTGAGACAATCGCAAACATAAAATAAATAATATTATAAAGATAGATAACAAAAAATAATAATCAAAAATCAATAAAAAACCACTATTATCTTTTTGAATAACTGAATAACATGCTACTAATAAGGAAAATAATAAATATAGTCCATTAAAAATTATAAAAGACCGTTCTTTTATAATCGATTTAAAACTATATTTTATTATTCATCTTCCTGGTATATTTTTTTTCATTTTTAATAGAATTTATTATATAAATTTAATGAATTCTTTAGTACCCAATGTTTTTGAACCTAAGGTAATTTGGTCTAAATCAATATAAAAATTAATATATCCTAAGTTAAATAGCATAATACTATTATTTATATTTTCAGTTCCGTTATGTCATTTCAAACTAACACCATTTTCATTTGTAATTCAAGTAAAGTCAGTATAGTTTCAAACATTAGTTGCGGACGCATTTTCCTTTTTTTGAAATCCGATTACATAGTTTGAGCTTTCAGGTAAATTTGCTTTGTTTAACATTTCCATTCTTTCCTCAGTAAATGAAAAACGATCACTTAAACCAAAGTTCAAATAAAAATTATATGAATGATGATAGTCTCAAGTAGTTGTTTTATTTTTTTCTATAAATTTAGTAGTTAATTTTGAACTATTAATAATCATTAAAAGATCTTGTTCACTATTATATTCTGGATATGTGTAATTATAATTTACACCCATTGTTTTATGTCAAACTTTTAAACTATTAACTGAAAACTTAGCCATATTGACTAAAACCTTACTAGTTGATTGTTGAGTATCAATTAAATAATTAACAGCTATTCTAAAATCTGGTAGTTCATGAATATAACTTCCATCTCCTAAATTAATTGATAAACCAGTTAAATTAACATATCCAAGTGCTAATGAACTTTTAAACTCGTTGCTTTGAGTAATAGTTGAATCTTTTGGAATTGATAATTCTTTTAGAAACTCCTCTTTTAAAGTAGCATATGCACCTTCTCAAGTTTTATAATTATTATTTGTAAAATAGTTATTAACTAAAGATTGCTGAGTTTCTGGTCTATTTGGATCATTTCTAAATACTGTATTTAGAAATAATTTTCCCTCATCGTCTTTATAGTTAAACTTAGTTGAATTTATATTATTATAACTTTTAACAGTATTTGCTGCGTTAAATAAAGAAAACTTGTTCATCTCAGAAGATTTATAAATAAGATCTCCTTCAAATGAAAGTGGTAATTTACTACTTATTTCATTAAAGTAGTTGTCTTTAATGAAATAAGTAATTGAATTTTCAAATCCATTATTTTTAGCATTGTCTTGAAAATATTTTTTAAATTCTTCATCATATTTACCATAACCATCTGATTCATCTTTAGAAGCGTCTTTAATTTCATTTCATTTTAAATTAGTATGTTTTTTATCTGCTGCTGCTTCAGATAAAAAATAATCTTTAACAATATTTTTGTAGAAATTATCGCTACCTTTTTTTAAAGCTTCATTATTTGTTGAAGTATATTTAAAATTATCATTTATATCAAAAGTCTCAGTATCATTAATTCCCATATATTGAATCTGAACTTTATAATTACCTATAACATTTCCTAAGTATACTGTTTCTTCTTCATAAACTTTAATTACTAAAGATTCTCAATCAAATATAACATTTTTAATTATAGAGTTAACATCATTTAAAAGAATCTTATATTTATTGATAGTTTTTAATACATTTAATGATTTTGTTAATTCCGAAATATCTAGAACCTTATTTATATCTATTTGTAATTGCTGTAGGTCATATGGATCTATTTCCTCAGCCTTCTTTCCTTGATATTGCTTAATTTTATTTTTAGTTAAAAACTTATTCTTAACTTCCATTTCTGGTAAGCCTATTAAATTTTTATAAACATTATTTTCTAAATGCTTTTTAAAAATTTCATTAGTATCATTTTTTAATTCTTTAATTAATTCACTATTGTCATCAGGTGGCTTTGGACTTGTATTATCTTTATTTCCATTACCACAAGCTACTACAGTTATAGTGCTTGTTGCTACAAGACCTATACTCCCTAATAAGCTTAATAATTTTTTCATTTTAAACCTCCGTGATTATTTCAAATAATCACGATTATCTTATTTTAAAAAAAAAAAAAAAAAACAATAAAAAAGTGTAACATATAAAAGTGTTTATAAATTTTAAAGAGTTTTATAGTTTCTAAATTAAAAGTTAATAATAAAAAATATAGTTTCTTAAAAAAATAAAAAAGGATTCTCTCTATAATTAGTTTGAAGCTATATTTTATAATTTTGATATTTTTTTAAATATTTAAAAGAAGACATATCATTAAAATTTAAAATGTTCTATTTAATAGTTTTACAATTAAGAGTTTTAAAAATCAGAATATTTATTAATTATTTTTTTAAACATAAATGATAATTCTTTTGTATTATCTTTATCAAATCCCATCTCTTTTTCATATTCATTTACTCAGTAAATAATATCTTGAACTACTTCTTCACCCTTTTGAGTTAAATAAATTTCATTTTCATTTGCTCTTGCAGAGATTCTTTTAACAATATAATTATTGTCAAATAAAGATTTGATGTTTCTATGCATAGTTGAGGTGTTTGTATTTGTTAAATCAGCTAATTCTACTTGACTAATTCCTTCAACATTTTTAATAAACATTAAGTGTAGATACGCTAATGGATAAAGATCAGAATACTTTTTTAACATATCCTTACTTATTCTTTTACTTATTATAATAATAACTAAATTGCCCTTAACTAGAGTACTTAAATTATCTAAATTATATTGCTTTTTCATTGACACCTCACTAATAAAGTTATAAGATTATCTTATTTCAAATGAAACAAGTAAGTTTATTTGAAATAAATGATTTTATTCAAAATAAATCATTTTATAACTATTAAATATTATAAAGAAAAAAGAAAGGAATTGGAAAAATGGTTATTAAAAAGAGAAAAAAAGTGGAACTTTATTCTCATTTATTTCAAGCTATGAATAATAAAAAAGTTTTAACTTTTTTAATGTTAACTTTGACAATTTCAATTGCCTTATTATTTATATGAAATATTAAAGCAATTGAACTTATTACAGCGCTGTTAGTATCTAAAAGTGTACTTGATTCTATGCAATCAATTAATACAAATGATATATATGAAATAGTTCAAGAGATTGGACTACAAATTACTCCTGAACAATTAGAGAAAATATTGGCAGGCATTTCTCTAGGTTCTAATGTATATGAACAAATTATTCAAAAGTTTTTTTATGATTTTGTTTATTATGATGGCAGTAAATTGCATATCAAAATTTTAGGAGGAGATTTTAAATTATTTACCCTTGCCTATTCAATGATTGTTGATGTTATTGTTGTTGTTATATTATCTTATTTAAATTTCATTGTAAGTGGTTATATTGCCCAAGCATATGAAAATCAGTTAAAAAGAAAATTAATTAATAAAATAATTGATCAAGATTTAGATTATTTTAATGCAAATAAATCAGGTCAATTAATATCAACTATTATTAAAGATAGTTCAATTGTTGCTTCATTTATTAAAGAAGCACCAATTATTTATTTATTATCAACAGTTACAATATTGTTTTCAGCTATCTTAATGTTTAATATTAGTTGAAAATTAGCATTATGTGTCTTTGGTTTATTATTAGCATTTATGATAATAATCTTTATTACTATTTTAATATCAAATAGAGCTACTCGAAAAATAAATAAAATTACTCAAAACTTGGACAATGATATTAGTGAAAAAATTTACAGTATTAGATTAATTAAATCTATGGGAACTTTTAAATATGAGAAAAATCATTTTGATAAAATGATTGAAAAAGTTTCAAAAAAAGAAAAAAAGAAATTCTTAGCTTCAGAGATTCCTTCTGCATTAATAATTGGGGGAATTGGAAGTTTCTCAATGGCTTCAATTATTTTTGGAGTATTTCTATTTTACAATAATACACAATCTTTAATAAGTATTATTACTGCCTTTACAACTGGTGTTATTGTTATGACAATCCCAATCATGCAATTAAGACAAGTAATATCAGCTGTCCCCCACGCTAGAATTTCAGCCAATAACGTTAGTGAGATTCTAAAAAGTAAAATTGCTATTGAGAAATTTGAAACAAAAGAAATTAATGAAGAAATTAATTCAATTGAATTAAAAAATATTGGGTTTTTATATCCTAATACTGATAAACATGTTATTAAAGACTTAAATGTTTCCTTAGTTAAAGGAAAAAAATACGCTTTTGTTGGTCCTACAGGAAGTGGAAAATCAACAATAGCCAAATTATTATTACGTTTCTATGATCCACAACAAGGTGAAATTTTAATTAATAAAAAAATAAAATTAAAAGATTTAAACTTAAAATCTTGATTAGATAAAATTGGTTATGTTGACCAAGAACCTCAAATATTGAGTGGAACAATTTTTGAAAATGTTGCATATGGTTTAGAAAATAAAACTCAAGAAGAAATTATTGATGCTTGTAAAAAAGCAAAAATGCATGACTTAATTATGCAATGACCAAATCAATATGAAACAATTTTGTCTGAACGTGGTTCTCAACTAAGTGGTGGTCAAAAACAAAGATTAGTAATTGCAAGATTAATATTAAAAAATCCAGAAATTCTAATATTGGATGAAGCAACTAGTGCACTTGACAATATTGTAGAATCTGAAATTCAAAAAGAATTAGAAAAATTGATGAATGGAAGAACTACAATTTCAATTGCTCATAGATTAAGTACAATTAAAAATTTTGATGAAATTTATGTACTAGAACAAGATAAAGGAATAGTTGAAACTGGAAACTTTGAAAAATTAATTTCAGTTGAGGGATTATTTAAAACTCTTTATCAATTATCAAAATAGTTTATTAAAAAAGCAGATTACATTAATCTGCTTTTTTAATATTTGATTCAAATAATAAAATATCTAGTTTTTCATTTAAATCTTCATAATAGTCTTTCAATTCTTTTTTTCTTTTAGGTTCATATAAACAAAAGGCTAATACAGTTCCAAATAATGGTAGTCCAATTGTGGCAAACATTATTCCTCAAACATCACCCTTGCTTACTATAATTAATCCTAAAATAAGGAAAAACATACCGAATAAAATTAATGCTAAACTTATTGCTAGATTCATAATAATTTTTTACCCTTTCTAATTAATAAATATATTTTATATTATTTTGTAACTACTATATTTTATAAATTAAAAATATAAATATATAAAATAAGTAGTTTTAAAAATTTACTTATTTATTATAAGGTCAATTATTTTCTATTACTACTTTTTAAAATTGTTATTAAAGAGATTTACTAAAAAATTATTTCTAATCATGAGGTGGATAATTTCAAATATCTATTTCATAATCAATATCACTTGGATCATCATTTTCAAAATTCATTGCTTGAATTGAAACTCCAAATGTAGCTTCTTCATTGTAATAAAACTCATTGAAGAAACTTCATAAATAATTTGGATGATTATTATATCGATTTCTAATTGCAGCATTGATTTGATTTACTATTAAGTTTTGTTCTTCAATAGTGTATTCAAAAAATTGAGGTGCTGCAAGCATTAATAGTTCTCTTACTATATTTATAAGCGGTGTGTTGTGATCAGAACCAATACAAAGCATATTGGCAAGTGCATTAAGAGCTTCTCTATTTAAATAAATTTCAATTCCTCAATAACCTCCACCAAAATCTTCATAAATAATTCTTGTTAAAAACGGACTTCCACCAATTGGAGGAAAAATTCTTTCATTTACAAAATTTAATTCTTTATCTGAGATTTTTTTATTATATAAATTTTCAATTTCAGATAATTCAACGCTATTAAAAAATGCTATTTTATCATTTAATTTAAAATTAAATGTCATAGATGTTTCTTCAAAAAATGAAAAATTGTTTTGAAAGTTATGTGTATTTTCAACTAGAATATCATACTTATATTTAAATTCTGAGTTTTGTCTAAAAATTAATTTTACATCTGTTTCATTAATTAAAAACATTGATGGGAATAATTCTTCATAATAGAAATCTTGATAAAGTTGTGCATTTAAATAATATTCTTCTTCATCAGGATTACGCACATCAATATCATAAGTCTTTAATAACTGCTGGGGATCTGACCCATTAAAGATTCTTGAATAATTATATTTTTTATAAATTTGATTATTTTGATCAATTAAAATTCCTTGCATTTCAGCATCAGGAAAAGAAATATAATTAAACTTCTCTTTAAAATTTCAAATATCAAATCCAAATCTTGGAATAGAATGATAGCTCATTAATCCCTGAGTTTCAACAGTTTTTTTCTTAAAGGGTTCAGATAAATTAAAAGCTTTACTAAATTTTATATCTGAATATATTTCTTGTTCTAAAGGTTGTCTTTTTGTTGAATCAAAGACTCCTACTTGTATACTATTTACTAATCAGTTTTCTTCTAAACTAACTTCATTATATTTTATCTCTTCTACTTTTATAAAAACTCCACCAACTTGATTATTAACATATTTAAAACCATGACTAATTATGGCTTTTGATATAACTTCCTTGGCTTTTGTATTTGTACTGTAAGAAAAATCTAAAATAGAGTTTGATAAAAATTTTTCAATATCACTATAATCTAATTTTGAATTAGCATTAAAGGCATTGTATAAAAAATTAAGAGTTCATTCATCTAAAGTTAATTGACTAACACGTGATGTTAAATAACGATTGCTATATGCTATAAATTCTTTATAGCTTGTTATAACATCTGAACAATCACAAGAACTCTTAGTATCCTTTTTATTAATTTTATTTGATATTTTAATATTTTCTTTTTGATTTACTAATCAAGAGTTTTGAAATAAATTAACTGTTGATAGTGAAAAAATTCCAAAAAGATTTAATAACTTTTTCATATACTACTTATAATTTCCTTTTCTTTCATAACCCACCCAAACTCCCTCACTTCATAATTTAACTATTTTATTTTATATGTATTTATAAAATAAAAATATGTAAATACAAAATTTAAAGTACTTTAATGATTATATTATTAATATGAAATAAAAAAATTTAACTATAATGTTAAATTTTTTTAAAACTTATTTATATAGAATAATCTATATTTTTAGAGATGTAATTCGTTAATAAATTTTTTTATCGACATAACAGAAATTTTATATTTTTTAATAGTTTTTTTTAAATAGTTTGATAGGTCATAATCGTCATCAAGAATAATTAATTTTTCACACTTAAAATCTAATAAATTTTCATAACTCAATATTTGCCCTATTGCTTTGTGAATTTCTGAACTAGCAGATTTTATTTCAAAAATTAAATTTTTATCGCCCCTACTTGCATAAATATCAATATGTGTTAAATATTCTGGAAAAACACTATAGTTAAACTCCTTTAATTTTTTTGCAAGGAAATCTCTCATTTTATTATGTCTTAAACTAAGATTTGATTCTCTTCTAATGTCTATTAAGTTTTTATTATCAAGTTCATTTTTTCCTATTTCATTGTCATCTGATTCATTATTTCCTAATTTATTACTTTTTAATGATTCTCCATATTGAATTGTTAAAATTTTTTCAAGCTCTTCTTGATTAATCTCATGATAAATTTCTCTTGTCAATTTATTTATATGCAAATTAACTAAAGTGTAATTAATATTATTAATTACACCACCAAAGAATCCACCAAAAAGAAAATTTTCAAAAATAGCTTCATCATCTGTCTTATTTTTATTAAACATTGTTAAAGGAGTTTTTTTTCCAAAACTGAAGCACTTTTCATTTCTATCTTCATCTAATGAACGTAAAGAAAAATAAATATTTCCCTTGATTCTATCTTCTTTGAATTCTTTTATTTTATTATAATCAAATGGATTCTTTTCGAATAAGTCAACTGCTAGTGTGTTTTCTAACTTCTCAACAAACAATCAAAATTTATTAACATCAATAAAAAAATTACCCATTAATACAAATGGCTTCTCTCTATGAATTTCAAAATTGTCTTTAAAATCAAAGAACTTTAAAAGCTCATTAAATTTTTTTGCTGGTACTGTCGGTGCCCTCATATTATTTGTCTTACTTTTTTCATCAGCTTTAAATTGTCTATTTTTATCAGGAATGCTTTTTGAAGGCGTTCACACTATTTCATTTTCTGTAATGTTAAATTCATTTGCCATATAATTATTTCTCCTATAAATCTAAAACTTCTTTAATAAATTCTTCAGCACTATATGATTTTATTCTATTAGCATCCACATTATATTGTACTTTTTTTATTCTTTCATCAAGTTCTTGTTGATTAATTAATGGGAAATCCTTTTTATCAAATATTCTTATTTTTATCTTATCAACATTAATTTTATAATCAAGATTTCTAGGATAGTCTTTTACTATTGAAGAAAGATCTTCAATAAATTCTTTTAAAAATTCATTTTTTGAATTTATAAATTTTGAAATAAAGTACATAATATTTTTACCATTACCATCTTCTTTAAAAGATACACCTGCTAAATACGGATTAGTATCGCTAATCTGATCTAATTTTATCAAATAATTATCTTTAAAAATAGAATTTGCCTTAACTTCTAAATATTCTTTTTTTTCATTTATATAAAAATCAAATTCCATATAATCTTTTCTATGTCATCACATTTCAGCATTTGGATAAATAGAGCAAAACTTGTCCAACAGTATTAGTTCACCAAAAAAGCCAAATAATTTTTCCTCTTTTAAAATTCTTTTTTGCCTTTCAAATAGATTTTCACAATCTTTAATAATTGAGTAAAGATTGTGATCAGGTCTTTCAGACATAAGATTTTCTATTATTTTAAAAAGTTTCAAAGTCATTTGTTCACTAATTAAATTATCTCCATTAATTTTATTAATTTTTATAATTTCTGTTATATAGGAATCAATCTCTCCTTGTTCATTTGAAGAGGCATTAGTACAAAAATATTCTCAATACTTATAATTTTCATATTTTTTTTCTTTAATCAATTTATCTGATTTTTTTTCAATAATTAAATCACCAAAATCATTTTTTAATAATCTTAAATTAAGTTCAATATTCTCTTCAATGAATTTATAATTTAACACTTTTTACCTCCACTTGTTATATTAATATAATCAAATTTCTTATTTTTAACTTCTTCTATTAAAGAAGAAGTTATTAAAATTACTCCATCTTTATTTTTATAATCTAATATTGTTTTATTTAATTCTTCTATTTCCTTGTATGCTTCTATGTCTTTTTTTGGAAGAAAAATAGTCATATAATTTATATACATTTTTCTATATCCAAATCACCTTGCTCTTTGAGCATGAGTATCTGCACTTATTTTATTTTCTGGAGAATTACTCATAATTTGAACTAATAAATATTTGAAAGTAAACCCTCTTGAAATTAGTGAACCTCCAATAATAATTTTATTTGAAAATCCATTACTCTTATACTCATTGCTTTTTTTATTTAAAATTATAATATTTGATTCTCTATTTAATTCTTTAAGAATTTTGTTTAAATAATTAAAAATTAAGTCTTCATCATTAATTTTAATCCCTTTAGAAATTAAATAATCTAAGTCATCTTGAAAATAATTTTTTCAAGTATTAAAATTCATCATTCTCTTTATATCCATTAAGCAATTTTTTACATTTATTTTTATTTCATTATGATTATCAGTAATTTCAGATATGTTTAATAACAACTCAAAATTTATTTTATTTTCATTATTAGTATTATAGACTGCATTTGAAATTAAAAATCTCTTTATGGCTTTTATAAAATTTTTAGATAAAACATTCTCATTAATTTCTTTTCTAATATACTCTATTTCCTCATAATGTTTCATTGAATTAAAGATATTAATTCCCATATAATCATTATTACTTACTAGAGGGAAAATAACTTTAGGTTTAGTATCTTCGCTAATACTATTAACAATATTTGCATAAGGTGTTGCTGTATACATCAATAACTTATTTAGCTTTGAATGATTAAATATTTCTGAAATTAAACTATATATTTTTGTACTCTTATTTTTTTTATTAGAGTTTATAGAACCATAATCAGACTCATCATCAATTAATAATATTTTTTTATCTTTTGTTGAAGCATTAATAATTTTATTACTAATAAGTTCAAGATTTTGTCTTTCTTTCATAGTATTAATTAAAACTACACATTTATCTTCAAATAATGAATAAAAATCAACACTTTTTATATTTTTATTATCAAGATAAATCAAACCTTTATCTTTTACTTTTACTTCTTCAAATCTTTCTTCTGTTTGCTCTAAAAGAATTGTATTTGTTCCACCTAATAAAATTACTATATCAAAAAGTCTATTTTCTATAACATCCGAAATTACTTGCAGGATACTCTTTGTTTTTCCAGATTGAACTTCACCAAAAACAAGTGCACTATTAAAATTCAAAAATAAATCAAGAATATTATCACTATCTTTTTTATTTTCTAGAAAATCAAAATTATAGTCAATAAGAATTTCTTTAGACATTGATACATACCCTATTAGATATAATAGATATTATTCTTGAAGGAGTCTTTTCACCCTCAATTTCCTTTTGCAATTCAAAAAAGATACTATTAACATTTTTTGACTCTTCTGCAACAGTCTCAAGATTTTTAAATACAAAATCATTAAGAACAAAAATTATTGCAAATTTATACATTTCAATAACTATATCAGATGTAATTGCATCATTTAAAATTGGCTTTCAAATTGGATGATTAGAATTAAGAGTTATATCACAATGATCTTTTGATATTCATGAAATATCAAAAAGTGTCTCTTCATTTTTCCTTGAATCAGAAATATCAATTTCTACTTTTATAAATTTATCCCCATTTTTAACTAATGAAACTGTGAAAATAGCTGCCATATTTTCATTATTGATAAATTCATTTTTAATATAATTTGAATTAAAAGAACCTTCTGTCCTATTTTTTAAATTATTATCAACTTTTTTTTCGTGCCTTATAGTTTCATTTTGTGCACTCATATAAAGATTTAAGATTTTATCATACTTGTTCATATGAGACTTTATTATTTCATTAAATGCCAATCTTGCTTCTTCACTTAATCATTGTATCCCTGATTTATTTGATGTTAAATCTAAATATTTTCTATCGCCCTTTTCATCTTTTGCCTCATATAAATTATCAATATTTATATAACCAGTTCATCTTCTTTTTTGATTGTTATCTCCAGATATATCATCATCAATTAAATCTTGAACATAATTCGCCATACCTGTTCCTTTTTCATTTGGACTACACATTATTGCTCTGTTGGCTTGGTATAAAGCAAACCCTCTGTATTTTGTATAATTCTGAGGAAAACCTAAATAGGTTTTGGCTATTTCATGATGCGCTAATATAGATATTTCTCCTGTTATCTTTATACCATCTAATATTTTGGTGTCTATGACTCAAGTAAAATTTTCACCATTTAGCATTTTTCCAACAAAGTCTTTTAAAACAGACTCATCTATTTTACTATTTTCTTTTTTATCTTCTTTTAATTTATTTAGGAAATTTTTACCAAATTCTTCTATATCTTTTACAATAAGTTTATTTGATTCAACTCCAATCTCTGAAAATAAATTTGTATTTTCAATTAAAGGTGATGAAGGTTTTAATTTACTTGATATTTCATTTATACCCTTTTCGCTTGCATTAATCTGAATATCCAAACCATCTTTTAAATAGAAAAGATATCTAGTTTCTAAACTTTTAATCATTTCCAAAACTCTTTTAGGAGTAAGTTTTCCAGTTCTTAATTTACCAATTTTTATAATAGTTCCATGATCAGAATCTATTTGTTCTGTAAGTATTTTATTATTTCATTCTTCTAATTGGAATCTAACAACTTGATCTTCTGTGCTCTTTATTTCTTCAATATCAATATAAGTAGCTATTCCAGTGTTACTTCCTCTTGAAATTGTTTTTATTTCAAGTCTTCTTCCTATAAAAAACGCTGATTGTTTTAACCCAACACCATAAATATTCAAATTTGAATCTTTGTGTTCTCTATTAGAGTTTCCAAATAAAAGACATGAATAAAGTTGATCTTCATTCATACCATTGGCGTTATCAATAATTTCTAAATAATAGTTATCTTTAATATCTCTATTTATATTTAAATGGATTTTTAAACCTTTAACAGTTTGTTTTTTATTATAATTTATATTTAAGTAACTAGATATTGAATTATCAATTAATTCACAAATCATCAAATAGTCATTTGATGGAAAACTTGAATATTGCTCAAGTGTGTGATAAGTCATTTTTGCTTCCTTTTGTTGAAATTTCATTTTTATTTTCCCCTTTATTTATTATTTTCTAGTAATTTTTCTATAACTAAACCTATTGCTTTTGACATTTTTGGAGGTACTGCATTTCCTATTTGAACTAACTGTGCACTCTTATTTCCTGAAAAAATAAAATCATCTGGAAATGATTGAATTGCTGCCAACTCTCTTGGTGTTAAAACTCGTGGCAGTTTTGGGTGAATATTTACTCCACCATGATTTTCTTTTATTGTACAGGAAGGCTCATTTCAAGGTGATTTTTTTCAAGAATCAGAGTAATTTTTATATAATGATTTTCCCTCTTCAAGTAAACTTAATTTTCTTTTCATATCTTCACTGTGCTTTGTAAAGATATGATTTATAGTTTGATCTTCTGGTACATTTATAAATCTTTCAATTTCTTCTCCAAGAGTTTTATAATTCTCTTTTTTGAAAATAGGTTTAGGAAAAGCATTCTTCTTACCTAATCTATTTGCTATAAAAATAACTCTTTTTCTTCTTTGAGCTACACCATAATCTGCAGAATTTAATGTATGTGCTGATATTTTATAACCTATATCTTGATAATCTTTAATTATTTTTAGTTCAATTTTTCCATCTAACATGCTTCTTAAACCTTCAACATTTTCCATTACAACAATTTTTGGTTTGATTTCTTTAACTATTTTTAACATATCAGTATATAGTGAATTTCTTTCATCAACAAATATTCTATTTCCAGCTAAGCTAAAACCTTGACAAGGAAAACCACCAACTATTACATCTACATCATTTTTTAGTCCAAAATCAATTACTTCTTTTTTAACTTTGCTATCTCTTATATCTCTGTTTTCAAGTTTTTCATTTGGAAATTTTTTTGAAAAATTATATTCATAGGTAGAAACAGCTGTTTCTACAATTTCAACCGACGAGATTGGTTCAAATCCTGCCATAACAAGACCACAAGACAAACCTCCTGCACCAGAAAATAAATCAATAAATTTATACCCATTTCTATACTTATGTTTTCATCCATCCCTTTTATTGAAATCCCTTTCAATATCTAACATTTCAAAATCATCCATTTTAATATCTTGATTTATTGTTAACTGATTAGGTTCATTTATTTCAAATTTATCTTTCGTTTTCTTTCATTCTAAGTAATCATTGTGATGTATTTGATTTAATTTTCCTTGATTTTTTGAAACTTTGATCTTATTTGCTGCTATTAATCTTCTAATAGTTTTTATGCTTTTATTTTCTTTTAAAGCTACATCTTTAATTGTTAAAAAAAAATTTTCCATGTGTTTCACCTTTAAAAATTATATGGTAAAAACATGGAAAGTGGACATTTTTTTAAAAATTAATTTTATATGAAATTGGTATTAAATGTTTTTTTCTAAAATCTGGATATTCAAATTTTATAATTTTAACATCTTTCTGATTCTCATTTACATAGTAAATTAAAGATTTTGAACTTTCAAAAAGGTCTCATTCTCTTTGACTAATGTAAATACTTTTATTATTAATATTTTGAGATGATTTTACTTCTATTCTTTTAATTTTTCCATCTGGAAAATAACTTAGAACATCAAATCCATCGCCATCTGTATCTAGCTTTTTTACCATTTCTGCAAGATCTATTCTATTTTCATTTATAAGACTTTTCTTTTCAAAATATACAACATGATCTTCAGCTTTATCTCCATTTAAAATTTTATTGCTTAAAATTTTCTTATGTTTTATTCTACTAATTTTAGTATCTCTTGTTTTTTCTTTGTCTATTATATTAAATTCTTTTAAATTAAGTGGAAAATCTTTAGAGTCAAAAAAACTATAAGAATAATAATTATCAATAACTTCTATTATATCTTTATAATCTTTTTTAGAATCTTTCGATAATATATCAATATAATTATCAGGATTTGCAAAATTAAACTTTCAGTCCTGTTTAATAAATTCAAAAAAATTTCTAACTTTTAAAAAATAATTATTAAATTCTTCAAAATTTGATTTTTCAATATTTAAAAATATTGAAATTGGCGAACTTTTTGCATAACTAGTTCCCCTATCTCACCCATTATTTTCAAATGCTTTTGGGTAAGAATTTTTTCAATTCAAATCCTTAAAATTATTATTTAAATAATCATTTAATACTTTTCTATTTTCTACAAGTAACTCTCTACCTCTTTTAGTTTTTATTAGTTCTTCTGTTTTTTGGCAAATATTTATTGTTAATCCATTCTCCGAAGGATAAAAAATTATAGTCATAAATAAATGATTTGTTTCATCTATTCCAATTCATGGAGTGAAAGTAATATTTGCTTGACCAATTGATAACTTTACTTTATTTTTATCTAAGTTAAAAAATGAAATTATTTCATTTTTAACTAATTCTAATATTTGCTTAACTTTAATAGACTTTATATCGTTTACTTTTAATAACGGTTTTATTTTAGCAATATTTTTAAATTCCTTATTAAATTCCAAGATATTCTCTCAAATCATATTAATACCTTCTCTATATTATTTTTTAGACTGGTGCAGTTTCCAATATATGAATTTTAAAATCTCATATTTTTTTATTTTTTATTTTATTCAATAAGATTTAAAAAATTAAAAGAAGCTTATTTTCTTTAAACTTTATTATAATTAATAACCTTGTATTTTCCATATAGCTTATTAATAGATTTTAAATCAATCATATTTTTCTAGTAAATTATAATAATTATACTTATATTTTAACATTCATTGAAATTTTATTCAAATAAACTAACTTTTTTTAAGAAATTATTCTAAAAAAGTATTAACTTAAATATACATATATACAAGTTTTTATACATTACAACGTTTCTTATATAATTCATAAATACACTATTTATTTCTCTTTAAAATCTTACTTAATTAGTATCACCTGTTAAAAAACAAATTTTTTTATCATATAAGATCATTTTCTATAAAAATTTATATTAAGTAAAATAATTAATAGAATTAATTATTATTTTCTACCCAAATAAAGATTACTTATATAGATATCTTCTATATCTTCTATAAGATAATTATTTTTTCTAAAAAAGTCACTTTCAAATTTCTTTATTATTTGCAACATCTTATATTTATTTTCATTTTCAGAATAATGCATACTTTTATGACAATTAGGGCAGAGGCTTACCATATTATCTAATAGGTCAAGATTAATTTTATAAACTGGTGCCAAAGAGATTGGAACTATATGATGCGCTTCTAAATACATATTGCCATCTTCTGTATAAAAAGAAAAATGATCTTTCGAAAAAAAGCACTTATATTGATCTCTTTCATATGTTTGCTTCACTAATTTTAAATCTCTTTTAATTTTTGAATAATTAACATAATTTAATTTATCTATATATACATTTTCATTTTCACATTCAAAAAAATATATTTTTAAATCATCCTTAACATCAATATAATTTGATACGTAACTAATAATAGAATCTGGTAATGAGTAATTTTTACCATCTAAGTCTAAAATATTTAAGTCTACTAAAGAATTAATAACTCATGTACAAAATTTATCATATTTTTCTTCTTTTTCAAAATTATTAATTAGTAAGTTTTGTAAATCAGATGAGTTTTTAATATATGGTATTGAATACTCCATTTCCCTTTTAGAAATATTTTTTTTCTCAAGAAATATTCTAAATAATATTCTAAAAGGAAATAAAGATAATTTAACTTCTTTTGTTGCTTCATTAGGATATGAAACTTTTAATAAAGAATAAATAAAATTTTCCTTCGCCATTTCAAAATTACCCTTTGAATATTCATCTATAAATCTTTTCCCCTCAAATGATAATTCTATATATTTTTTATTAGTTCTCTTAATTAGTTTTAAAAAGCCATAAAATAAAAGCGGTTTTCAGAAATGTCTTACATTAGAATCGTTTTTATCAAAATTATCCATATTTTTTATTAAAAAAGATATAAGTTCCTTTTCAAGAAATTTATTTAATTCAATAGATTTTCTTTCCTTAAAAAAAATTAAAATATAAATTGTTCTATCCCTAGTATATGTATTCTTATTTTTTATATCACAAAAATCATAATTAAATATTTTTGAATTTCCTGGTGCCTGTCATTTATCTATTTTTTGTTGTTTTTGCATTTTTATATCCCCTTGGCATTGTTTCTAATAACTTCTGTGAAAATTTTGGGGGAAATGATTCTCCTAAAACATTTCTTATCATATTTTCTGAGGCTCATTCTGGAATATTTCAATTATCAGGTAATCCGGTTAATCTCATTAATTCCAAAATAGTTAATACTCTTGCATCAGAATAAGTTCCATCCTTATTAATTCTACCAGGATGCACATTATTTTGGCTTGATACTGCTCCATTGCACATTGTAATTGTAGGACTTGGCTTATTCCAATCAATTCTTTTATATGTAGTTGAAAAACCCTTTATTCTTGAGCCATCCTTTTTTATAGGAAAATGAATTCTATTTTTATGAGCGCTTTCTCCTGATGGTGTATTTCGCATTCACTTTATATGATTATCATTGTGGACTTTTGCTTTATGATATTTTATTCCACTGTCTTGTCCTGATTCTAATGAAGGTAAATCGCCTATAGCTTCTAAGACAGTTATCTTAGAACTTTTATTTGGGAATTCTCATAATCTGTACTTTGATACTAAAAAAATACTTCTTCTTCTCGACTGTGGTGTTTCATAATCTGCTGCATCTAGAACTCCAAAATTTACAAAATACCCCATTTTTTTAAAAGAATCAAGTAAATAATCCTTAATTAATACGCTTTTTGAATTTATTGTAATTGGAAATTTTAACATCCCTGCTACATTTTCAATAATTATATTTTTTGGTTCTACTTTTTTAACAAATTCTATAACATATTTAACTAGTTGATTCCTAATGTCATGAGTATCCATTTTACCAGCTATGCTCATACCCTGACAAGGAGGAGTAGCTAATAAAAATTCACAATTCCTCTCTTTATAAATATTAACTAATTTATTAAATATTTTTTTATCAGTTATATCACCGCAAATTACTTCAGAGTCAGGATAAATATGTTTATAAAATTTTGCCCTGTTACTAATTAATTCATTTGCTGCTATTATTTCAATACCACTTTCTTTAAAAAAATATTCGCCAATTCCTACATTAGAAAATAAACTCATTCCCTTCATAAATTAGTAAACCTTTCTTTTAAATAAAAGTAATTATATTATTCTATTTAAATAATTACTTTATATATAATAACTCATTCCTAACAGTTCTACAATTTTATTTTTTAAGATTTTATTCGTTAAATTTACTATAAAATTTTATAATAAAAATGTAGATTTCTCTACATTTTACAACATCCTAATAAAGTTGAATCATCTAAGTCTTGAGCAAATTCAAATTTTGTTTGATAGCCAATATCTTCTGTTACTTCGATTACTTTTTTAAAGATTTCATTAAAAAAGTCTTGATTAAACATAGCAACGCTACCTCCAATTACTATTATTTGAGGGTTAAAAAAGTAAATTGATGTAGATATTAAACTTATAAATTTCTCTTCAATCATTGAAAAGAAATCATTAACTATTGGATTATCACCTTTTTTATATAATTCAAAAGCTTGTTTGGTTGAATTAACTTCAACTCCTAATTCTTGTAATTGTAAGCAAATATTTTTACCACTTGCTAAAAATTCAATTCCACTTCTTTTTGAGTTTTTATTTTTATATATTGGTAAAGCATTCGCTATTTCTAAAGCAGCTCCACTAAAACCTTCAAAGATTTTTCCCTCATTAATAAATCCAGCACCAATTCCTGTTGATATTGTAAAGTATAAAAGTGAGTGTAAATTTTCTCTTACAGTAAATTGACCCAATGCAGCTACATTACCATCATTGTTTATTTTGACATTTTCAATTTCAAATAGATCTTTAAATTCTTTTAAAATACATCTATTATTTCAATCAGGCAAATTATAAGTAGTTAAAATTGTCCCTCTTTTTAAATTTAAAGGTCCTGGACAACAAAGTCCTATGAAATCAATTGGTTCATTTCAACTATCAACTATAGTTTTGATTTTATTTAAACTTTTTTTCATGTTATTGCCATCAGTGTCAATAACTTGTTTTTTAATTATTTTATTATTTTCTATTAAACCAAATCTAATTGAAGTTCCACCAATATCAACTGCTAATTTCATATTTTAATACCTTTTCTTTCTTAATACTTTTTAAAAATAAATGTAATAGTTTTAACATTAAGATTAGTTTTATTGCCATAATTGACAATGAATACTCCATCATTAAAACCAACACTATTTAGTATATTACAAAACTCTTCACACCCGTATCAAGATAATTTAAATTCTTGACTTTCTTTTAATTGCTCATTAATATAATACTCAATTTGATTAACTGTATATTGTTCAATTCAATTTATTTCCTTGCTTAAGTTTTTAACAACTATTTTTTGACCATTAATATTGTGACTAAATTCATGATTACTTCCTGCTTTAAATTCAATTGGCATTATTAAATCAATGATAAGTGTTCCCTTTTCTTTTAATGATTGATAAAAATTTTTTAAAACTTTTATAGCTTTGTTTCTTGATTCCAATAAATTAAAACTAGCATTGGGAACTATAATATATTCATAAGTATTTAATTCAATATAATTTTCCAAATCTTGACAAATTAATTTTCCTAATAAATTTTCTTTTTCTAGATTTTTTTGACAAATATTGATCATTTCTTGAGACTTATCAATTCCAACAATATCCACTTTATATTTTAAAAGTGGAATGTATAATCTACCATTTCCCACTCCAGCTTCTAAAACTTTGCCCTCAATGGGTAAAAGTTGTGATTTATAAAAAGCTAAATCTCCATCAATACTTGTTCCTGGAGGCTTGGTAAAGTCATATATTAAACTGCTTATTTGTTTATAGTGATTTTCCATTTGATACCTCTTATCTCTTTAATTATATTTCAAAATTATCTAATTAAAAAGAAAAAACCAACATTTAGTTGGTTAACTTATTTAATATATTTGCCAATATCACTAACTGATTTGATCTTAATTTTACCAGCACTAAGCGCTAAAGGAGTTGCTGAATTCATTACAAATGAATTTTCAAAACTGCTCAACATTTCAAAGTCATTGTCTCCATCACCACTTACAACAATATCATTGTTAGCAATATTATATTTATCTTGTAGGTATTTAATTCCTAAATGCTTTGAAACATCTTTGTGCATTATTTCTAATACAAATGGTGCTGTTTTAACAATTTTAATACCTTCTATATTTTCAAATAATTGCATTATGAAATCAAAATCTTGAACATGAGCATACAATGAAATATTGTTTAATTTTTCATTTTCTAATATTTCATCCATAAAATCTTGAAAACGATCTTCAACACTAAATCAATGAGGAAAAACCAATGTCTCTTTAAATCTGGGAATTACTTCATCAATACCAGATATTATATTAGTATTTTTTGTATCAGAAATTTTAATCCCACATTTTTTATGTAATTTTGTAAGATTTTCTAAAATTTTTTTTCTTTCACTCATTGGAATTGAAAGTTCATAAATCGATTCATTATTTTTAAACATTGCAGCTCCATTATTTGTTATTCGATATTCTACTTCAAAACCCTTTTCCCTAATTATTTCATCTAACTCTAAAAAGCCCCTACCTGTAGCGATGACAAATTTATTATTTTTTGTTCATTGTTTAATAAATTTTTCATCTTCAAGAGAAATTTTATGATTATTTTCTCTTAATGTCAAAGTGCCATCAAAGTCACTAATTCATCATTTCATTCTTTTTATCTTTTCCTTTCGCTATTATTTTATGACATTTTAATAAAAAATAAACCACATATTAACTATTTTTTGAAAGTTAAAAAATGATTTATTGATACAAAATTACTGTCAAAAAAGTAATTGCTTATCTTAAAAATTGATAATTATCTTCAAAGATACACTAAAGTATCTGCAGGTTTTTGACACCCACAAGTTCCACAGTTTTCTTTTGATTCTTTAAATTGGATTTTTGCAAAACCATCGTTCATTTCACCTTTTTGTAAAGCTTGTGTTAATAACTCACCTTTTTGTAAAGCTGCCAAAACAGTTTTTCCTTGTTTTAATTGATTGTCAATTTCTCCAAAGTCTCCATTTGTTATTTCAACAACATTTTTTAAGTCTAAAGCCATATTTTTCACCTCCCTTATTTGTTATAATACTACTAATAAAAAACAATGTAAGTAGGCACTTTAAAGTAACCTACTTAAAAATGAGGTAATTAAGAATGCAAACATGTCCTGTGGAATTTAGTTTATCAATTTTAAAAAATAAATGAACAATTTTTATTATAAGAGAGTTATTAACAACTGAAAAAAGATTTAATGAATTAAAGCGAAACATTCCTGGTGTCACTACTAAGGTTTTAACTGAAACTTTAAAACATTTAGAAAAGATGCAAATAATTGATCGTGAAGTTGAAGAAACAATTCCTTTAAAAGTAACTTATTCATTAACCAATTTAGGCATAAGCTTAAAACCAGTATTGGACTCTCTTTCTGATTGGGGAGTTAAAAATTTAAATAATGCTAATTAAAGAATAAAAAAACCTAAGATAATTTAGGTTTTTTTATTCTTTAAAACTAACCGTGGTTTGTGTCAGTTGAACACATTTGACAGTTAGCACAGTTATCATCAAATTCACATTTACAGTTACAATCTTTGCAATCTTTTGTACATTCCATGAATACTCACTTCCTTCCAAATAAATTATAATCTATATCTATATTAAAGTTTATTTCTTTATAATTTCTAAAATTAATTCACTAATTTTTAAGCTACCTTGCTTCAATATTTGATTAAATTGCTCTTCATTACTACCATTATTAATATGATCACTTACCACTTTTAGAGCTATTATTGGCTTTTTAAAAATATAAGCTGCTTGATAAAAACCAAAACATTCCATATCAAAAACTGATATAGAATTACTAATTGGAGTTATAATCTGATCAACTTTTTCTTGTGAATTTATAAAAATATCACTTGAGCAAATATCAACTTGTTTAAAACTTTTAAATGAATTTAAAAGTTTTTCATCTGATAAATAATATGCTTTCATTCCAGGGATTTGTCCTAATTGATAGCCAAATCCCCTAGCATCAGCATTACCTAAATATGATTGTTTTATTATAACGGGTTCTAGTAAATTTAAATCGCTTGAAAATGTCCCTACTAAACCAGCATTAATAAAGCAATCAATGGCAAACTTTTGATTAACATATGTAAAGCAACTTGTAGCATTTATTAAACCTACTTTTGAGATGGCAATATAAATATTGTCTTTTTGATAAATTTCAAAGTAATCATCTTTTATTAATTTTGCTGAAAGTTCTTTAATTAAACTTTCAGCTTCATCTTTCATAGCAAATAAAATGGCATATTTTTTCATTAGTTTTTCTCCATAATTCAAAAATTATAAGCTTCAGTTAAACCTTTACCAATAGTTGTTTTAGAGTGTTTTTTAACAGCAATTTCATATTGATTTTTAAGTAACTCTTTAAAACCAGTTAATAAATCTGATTTTACAAGTGCTCTTAATCGCTCAACTCCATCATAGTCTCTTTCTGATGAAATCTTATCTGCACAAAATACAATCATATCAAGTATGCTCATATCTTTTGACCCTACAGTATGATTATAAACTGCTTGAATAATTTCTTTATCACTAAATAGTCAATCATGTTTTAAATGAAATGCCCCTACAAATGAATGTCATGTTGGTTTTGGCTCTTTTAATAATTCTTTATTATACTTTTTAAGATATTCTTTCATTTGAGGCTCACTTCACCTTTTTGCTATGTCATGAAGCGTTCCAGCAATCAAAGCCTTATTTAAGTCATAGTTATTCAATCTTGCTAATTCCATTGCCATTTGACCCACATTTAATGAATGAAAATAACGTTTTTCATCCATTTTATTTTCAACTCTTTCATATAAATACATTAAATTATTATTAACATAATCATTGACTTCTTTAATTTGTAAGTTTAAATCAACAAGATTTCTTATTTTTGTAGAACTTAAAAAGTTATTTTCAAATTCAAAAGTTTGTAAATTATACTTATCAACAATTTTTTGATTAAAATCTTTTTTTCTTAAAAATACTTTAAAATCTATTTCCTTGATTAATTGATTAAAATGGTCTCACTTTTCAAAATTATCTAATTGATCAGAACCCATTACAAAAGAAAAACTAATTTCAGGATATTTTGTTTTGTAATATTTGACTGTATCATAGGTAAAACTTGAAGTTTGCTTTGAAATTTCATAAGTTTTAACTTTAACATAATCAAGATCTTTTACAGCTATTTTTAACATATCCAATCTTTGAGTAACACTTGAAGTTGAAAGTGTTTTAAAAGGATTAACATAAGCTGGCATTATTCAAACTTCATCAAAATTTAAGTTCTCTTTGCAACTCTTTATTATATTTATATGGTCGCTGTGAACTGGGTCAAAACTTCCTCCAAATAATGCAATTCTTTTCATCATATTATCCTTTACTAATTAATTCTTTTAAATATTTTCCTACACCATTATTTTCAATAGTGTCAATAACTTTTCAAGCTGCTTTTTTTAGCTTTTCACTTGCATTTGCAACAGCTAATCCAAATGGCATTTCGCTTACCATTTCAAAATCATTATTATTATCACCAATTACATGAATATCTTTTAAATCAACTTTCATAATCTCTGCTCATTTTTTAATACCTGTTGCCTTATTTATTCCTTTAGGCATAGCATCAATTAGAAATCTTGATTGAATAATAGTTGACGGATAATATAAATTCTTTGATTCAAGATATTTTTTTAAATTATTAGCCTTTTCAAGTTCTTTTGTAAAATCAAGTGAGTACATTACTCTAATAATTTTATGAGTATCTTTTTTAACATCTTCCAAGAGTTGATGATAATTTTGGTACAAAATAAAATCTGGCTGACAGTCATCTGGATAATGACCATAAAGTTTTTTATAAGTTTTAATTCTTTCTGCAACAGTTAATGAACATACGCTTGTTGGTGTATATAAAGAAATATCCAAGTCATGTTCTATTGCATAATTTATTAAATCAACAATGATTTCTTTTTGCATTAAATGTTCATAGTAAACTTCTCAAGTTATTGGATCTAATACAACAGCTCCATTTGAACAAACTACTGGCAATTTAATATTTAATTGTTTAATGTAATATTTGATATTTTGTAAAGATCTTCCAGTTACAACAAAAAGTTTATTTTCTGATAAATTTTGATATTCATTAATATTATTAACTGTTTCATCTAATATTTTAAAGTCACTATTTTTAACAATAGTTCCATCTAAATCGCTTCCAATATAAGGTAATTTCATAACATTATATCCTCCAAAGTAATTTTACAATATTGAGTAAAAATAACCATATTGTTAATGTTAAATAAGTTTATTTTTTATAAATATAACTATTTGTAAAATGCTCCATTGTTGAAATAGAACTTACATAAACATTTACTCCATTAACATCTACTTTAGGAACAGCGTTTAAAATATCATTAACAAATAAAATACCTTCAACTGTAACTTCTTTTTCATCACTAAATTTAAGTTCTAATTTCTTTAATTGTTTTTTTATTTTTTTTAGTTCTTTAAGCACAAAATTTAATGGTTCGCTAAATAAATTTGCGACATAATTTGAATTTTCAGATAAAGTATCTATTGTTCTTTTTTCATTTAATCAATCAATATTTTCTGGTGGATAAAAATTTACTAAGACAACAAAAAGTTTATTTAGTGAAGGATCATAAACAATGCTATTTACTTCAATTTTATTTTGAGTTTTATCATCAGTTGCTTTAAAAATTGAAAGATCATTTGGATTAAATACCTTTAAATTTCGAAATCTTCGTTCAATTTTTTTCAGTTGTTGATTTAACGTTAAAAAATATTCCTCTTTTAACATAGCACAGATTTTTTTAGAAATATTGCTATCAAACAAATTATATTTTTTTTGCATATGATTTGCCATTCAAATAAATTCTGGATAAGCCACTAAAATTTTACTTTGATTTTTATTTAGAAAGGACAACAAAGGTTTTTTATAAATAAGATTATAATATTGTTCAATAGCTTTATAATTAAAATCTATTGCATTCTTATCAAACTCTAAGTTTTTGACTGTTAATTCAACTTCTTCAGATGAATAAATTCTGGGTACTGCAGCTGAATTAGGATTTAAAAGATTTGATGTAATATCATCTAAAGAATAAAAATTTTTTTTCAAAAACATATCTTTTATTATATCTATTAAATTAAAATAATCATTAAAAACAAGTGTCTCTGAAAAATTAAGGGTTTTATAATATTTAATAATTAGATTTTTAATAACATTATCATATTCCTTAATTTTTCATATTTTTAAATCGCTTACTATTTTTTTTCTTATTTCAGCTTCTTCTTGATACTCTTGTTGATCAAAAATATATTCATAATTTAAAGGAGCTAAAACATTTTCTGTTATTTTTGGAAAAAAAGCTTTAAGCTCACTTGCATCATTTTTATATTTAGTTAAATCACAAGAGTTTTTAACGTGTGTATAAAGTCATAAATATAAAATAATATCTTTATATCTTTCCATTGAATACACATTCTTTTTAATATATTCATCCATCCTAGAAAGAATACTTAAATTTTCAATATTGCTATCCATAAAATACATTGCCCAAGCAGTAAGCGTTTCATAGTAACTTTTCAAACTCTTTTTATAATTTTCAAAATTAAAACTCTTATTAGAGCTATTTTCATATTCATAAGCATACTCAGATGATGTAGTTAAAGTAATATATTCTTGTGAAACTAATCTAGCTGCTAAAAAAATAACACTAACAACTAATGCCTTTGAAAGTTTTTTCTCTTCATTTGTTTTATTTTCTACAAATTTATTTTCTATTTTATTAAAAGAATTATTAATATAAAAATTTAATCTAGTAGTAATTTGACTCTCCATCATTCTTTTTAAAGTTAGCATATTATTTTCATACTTTCTTAATACTGAAAATGCATCTTTTAAATCTGTACTATTAATATTAAAATAATCAAAAAAATTTAATTTTTCTTCAAAATCAAAAAAGCCATTATTACCTGATATTTTATTAAAGTTTGTTTTCATAATTTTCCCCATTAAATTTAAATTAATTATACCTTTTTTTACTCAACTTTTCATTGCTTTAATTAATCAACTATAAAAAAATTAAAACGCTATATAAAATAGCGTTTTAAAGTTAAATTTCTCTAGATATACAAACATTTTTATATCAATCATATGATTTTTTAGGAGTTCTATTTTGACTTCCTTTTCCAAAACTATCTTGATCAACATAAATTAAACCATATCGCTTAGTCATTTCACTAGTTCCATGAGAAATAATATCCATTAGACTTCAAGCAGTATAACCAATACATTCAACACCATCTTCAATTGCATTTTGAATTTGCTCCAAGTGATTTTTCATATATTCTATTCTATAATCATCATTTATTTTGCCATTTTCAAGTTTTTCATCAAAGCCAATTCCATTTTCTAAAATAAATAATGGTTTTTGATATCTATCATATAATCTATTCATTAAAATTCTTAAACCAATTGGATCAATTTGTCATCCTCATTCATTAGCTTTTAAGAATTTATTTTTTCCTGTTTTTGAAAGATTTCCCTCAGTAACATCACCTTCAATTTGATTTACCACACCACTCATGTAATAACTAAATCCTAAAAAGTCACATGTATTTTCTTTCAGTAATTTTTTATCTTCATTTGAAATTTTTAAATCAATTGAGAATTTTTTTAATAAATTTAATGAGAATTTTGAATATTCTCCTCTATGCATAACATCAAAAAAGGAATAGATTTTTAATTGTTGATCTTTTTCAGTTTTTAAAACTAACTGAGGATCACAAGATTCAGCATAATTTAATAAAGTTGCAACCATTGACCCAAATAAGAAATTTTTATTAATCTCTTTTCCTATTTTTACTGTTTGTGCATTAGCAAGAAAAATATTGTGTAAAGCATACATTGATAGACCTAAAATATTTGGGTGTTCATCATCTAATAAACCCGCTCCTGCTCAAACACTATAGTTTGCTGCATTAATTTCATTGAAGGGAATTCAATATTTGACTTTGTTTTTGTATCTTTCCATAACTGTTTTTGCAAAATTTGTATAGAACTCAATTAAGATTGGATTTTTTCAACCCCCATATTTTGCAACTAAATTATATGGCATTTCATAATGAGATATTGTGATAATAGGTTCAATTTTATTTTTTACTAACTCATCTATTAAATTATCATAAAATTCTAAACCTTTTAAATTTGGTTCTTTCTCATCTCCATTTGGAAAAATTCTTGTTCAAGCAATTGAAGTTCTAAAGCAATCATTTTTCATATCAGCTATTAATTTTACATCCTCTTTATATCTTTCATAAAAATTTACTCCAATTTTTTTGGGATATACATATTTACCATCGTCATTTAATGCTTCTTGCAATTTTTCTTTTGTCATTTTTCTTTCAGTATTTATATCTTTTCTATCCAAGTTAGGGTTATATCTTCTAAGTTCTGCAATTGAAAGACCTTTTCCATTAACATTGAAAGCCCCTTCTGCTTGATTTGCTGATATAGAACAACCTAACATCAAATCTTTACTAATCTTTTTCATTGTTAACTCCTCTTAATAAATTAATATTTTTTCTATATTCTACTTTTAATTGTTTAATCTTTATTTGATTATCTGCTTTATTTTCTTTTTGATCTAAATATGATTTTAATTGAATTTTATAATCTTGTTTTAACTTCATAATTTCTTCATTAATTTTATAAATATCAAAATCATATTCCTCTTTAAAAATTTTTAAAGTTCTTGTATTAAAGAATTTTATTTTTGAAAGTAACAGTGTTGCAAAGAAACTTACTAATATTGTTGTTAGCATACTAAATGTTCCTCAAAGTATGCTTCCCCCAGCTCAAGTATTTAGCACTATCCCTTCAGGTGGACCTGAAACAAAACCAATAATTCCTAAAAATCCAAATGGTGCAGATGATGTTCATACTCCTGATGCTGTATATAATAAACAACCAAAGTAAGTTCCAATAACAGCTCCTATCATTGGAAAGACATATTTAAGCGTAATTGAATAGATACAAGGTTCTGTTACCCCAGCAATAAATCCTGAAGTTGCATTTGTTCAAGCAATTTGTTTAACTTTTTTATTATTTTTATATCTCAAACCAAAAGCAAATGTAGCAACTGCTGTTGAAACATTAGATAAAATCAATAATCCTAAAATTAAACTTCCTTTAAATTGTGCAACATCTTGCATAATTATTGGTGTAATAGTTCTGTGAATTCCAAATATAACCATTGGAGAATATAAAGCTCCAATTAATGGCGTAAATATATATTTAGTAATATTATTTGTCATTAAATATTTAAAAGCTATTGATAAATAACTTGTAAATAGTAATCCAATTGGAGCAATAATTAAAATAGAAATTAATGATGTACTAACAATAACAATTAATGGTTCTATTAGCATTCTAAAATTTCCAAAATTTGCTTTTGTTAATAGTCTTTGTATACTAACCCCAATAAAAGCAACAAGCACCATTGGAATTACTAATCCTTCAAATGAAATTTTTCATGGGTATATAAAATCTCCAAATATATGTCATCCTGGCATTTGCCCTAGTATTGTTTCACCTTCACCAACTTTTAAATCACTTAATGCAACTAACTTGGGATTACATAAAATTGCTCCAATAACAATACCATAAATTTCATTTCCACCCATAATTTTAAAAGTCGATCAAGCAACTCCTATAACTATAAAATATGTAAGACCCCTTGATATTATTTCTGTAAATTCATTTAAATCCTTTAATCATTCTTTATCACTTGAGTTTGAAGTTAAAAAAATTGGCATACGTAACATTTCTCAAAATCCAATTGCAACCAATACTATTAATAAAGGTGCAAAGACTTGCGATATAAATGTTAAAAATGATTTCTTTTGTTTTTTAACTTCTAAATTAGAATCATTTTTGTTTGGCAAATTTGATTCTAAATTAATTCCATTTTCCTCACAAAATAATTTATAAAATTTACTTACACTAGTACCAATAATAATTTGAAATTCTCCTGAGGAGAAAATAACACCTTGAACAAATTTTAATTCTTTAATAGCTTTAGTATTAAAAAGTTTATCATCTTTTAAAACAAAGCGCAGTCTTGTCATACAATGATAGACTTTTACAATATTCTCAATACCGCCTATTAAGGAAAGTAATTTTTTAATATCTTCTTTTTTATATTCCATAATAACCTCCATATATATTTTTGCAAAATATATATGGAATGAAAAGTTAAATGAACTAGTTTGGTTTTTACAAACTAGTTCATTATAAATTTAATTTAAAGTCTAAATATTTTCAAAGATATATTAATTGAAAATTTCTATCAAGGTATCCCTTACTAAAATGTTCATTGTCAAAATAAATTGATCTTACTTTTTTTGAATTTAAATAATGTTCTCAATTTAAAGAAGCAATTACAATTATATTTGAATTTTTATTATAAACATATTCAAAAAAACCTCGTAATGAATCTGTATCTCTTCCTGAAAGTATAAAAATTGAATTTATTTCATTGTAATTTTTACTTTTAATACTAATTATATCTTTATCTAATTTAATTAATCTAACATTCATATTATTTTTTTCTAAAATATCTTCAAGAAAGTACGTCGAATAATAGGTTTGATAACCTGAAAAAATATGAAATTCATTTTTAGTGTTTCCAGAAAAAAAACTTTCAATTTTTTCAAAATTTGCTATTGCTCATTTTTCTAAATGTTGAATAGTTGTAGAAAATTCTTTTTCTATTTGATTTATATTTGATTTATTTGAATCAAAATTATTTTCATATTCTATTTTTAATCTTATTTGTAATTCCCTATATCCGCTTACTAAAGCTGCTTTTGAAAATGCTGTAATTGTTGCTTTAGAACAATTACAAATATATGCTAAATCATCTTGTGTTCTAAATATACCATTTGAAAAATCTTCTAAAATTTTCTTAGATATTATTCTATATATTGTATTTCTATTTTCTCTACCCAGATTATCTATTCTTGTATATATCGAATTCATTTTTTCTTTTCCTAATAATATAAATATTATAGAATATAAAATTAATATTTAATAAAAATTTGTTAGTTAATTAAAAAGTAGTTATAAATAAAAAAAGGAAATATAATTTCCTTTTAAAATAACTATTTCTTATCCTTTTGGTTTTTTAAATAGATAATTTTTATTAGCATTACTTGTTATTTGTGATATTTTTGTTTGACTATTACTAATTGCATGTAATCTAATATTAAAAAAACCTAAATTTAACTCCAAATCCCTAGTACTAGCTTTTTTATCTTCAAGTTTAATTCCAACTTTATCATAATAAAATTTATGACTATATCTAAATTTAATTGCAAATCTGTTTATATTCGCTTGCTCCAAAATTTTTTCATTTAAATCTGAATCTTGAACTTTACCGCTTAATACTTCAGCTAATTGCTCTGTTGAAAATAATTTTTCTGAAAAATTATCATCAAGATATTTTCAAAAATCAAAATTATCTTTTTCACTTGGATCAAATATTGCCAATGTTGGTCCAGCATTTTCCTCTTTTGAAACATCTTTGAAATTATAATTTTCATGAATAACATTAATAGAATTAAATAAATTATTTGATAATGAACTTAAAGTTTTAGAGTTATTCATTGAATAATCAAATGGCAAACTAAGATCTGGTAGTGCAAAGAAATCATCGTTATATGTAACTGTAAGATTACTAATATTAATAAAACCATAATTCAGTACATTTGTTGATGAAAAATCTTCTGGATTTAAATTTAATTTTTTTATGTACTCTTTGTAAGCACTATTAAATTTGTCAAATTTATTACCTTTATCCAATCAAAATTGAATAACTTTTTGAGCATCAAATACATTATAACCTTCTTGATTTCCTAATAAATAATTTTCTATAAATTTATAATTATCATCATATTTGTCAAATATTATTGAATCAGTAGTTAGAAAATTATCTGTTTCAATATATCTATTATCAGAAGCTAATTTTACATTTTGTCCGCTTAAATTAAATTCTAATTCAGATTGATCTTTAAAGATTGTGTTTAACTCTTTATCAATTATCTCTTTACGTAAAATTCCTTCTTGATTTGTGATATCTAAATATTTTATTAAAGGTTCTTCAGTCGATTTATAACCTTCTTCTGCATTTTCAAAAAGAGATTCATTTGTTAAGTGCAAAGCACTTTCATTACTTTTAAAGATTTCTGCTTGATAATTTTCTAAAAAGTTTGAAACAAGTGAAGCAAATACTTTATCATTTGTTAAAGAAAAAACTAAATTATATCCAGAATATGTTTTTGTTTGATTTTTTCCATCTCTACTATAATTTCACTCAAATTCAATCTCTACTTGAAATTGATAAATTTCATTTTCATCATTATCAGAATTACCATTTAAAATGCTTGTTTTGAATTCATTTTTAATATTCATTTTTTCATATACATTATCAACATTTGCTAAAAAATAAGAATAACCATTATCAATATCTTTTTTTAACTCATTTAAATTTTGACTCAATTCATTTAAGTTTAATACATTTTTTAAGTCTTCTTCAAGAAGTAATTTTTGATCTTCTTGACCTTCAAAAGTTCCATTACCACTATCATCTACTTCTAGTTCTGCTAAACTTTTGTAATTAAGTAATTTATATCCCTTTGGATTATCATTTTTATCTTTAATAACATTAACTAATTTTGAAGAGTTATTTGCTAAATGCTTTGAAAATATATTATTAACTTCATTTTGTAAGTTTTCAAGTATCTTATCATAATCTGGTTCCGGAGGACCTATTTCTGGGTCTGGTTTTTTATTACCACATGCTATTACAGTAACACTTGTTGATGCAACAAGTGTTACTGAACCTAATAAACTTAATAATTTTTTCATATTTTTCTCCTTATATGTATAACATATACATATATCTTAATTAGAAATACTATAAAAAATTTTAAATATTATAAAATGATTTTTGAAATTAGTTAAATCTAAATTTTTGTATATTCTTTTAATAAACAACTTTCACAAATTTCTTTCAATCTATTTAATTGACTTATTAAAATAAAATTAGCTGGATTACCACATTGAATACACAAAGAATTATTATTAGATAATTTTGCTCCTGTATTAGTTATAATGCAATCTTTACAAAAAAATACTATACTATTTACTTGATTAATTTTTTTATAAGTTGCTGGCTTCTTACAATTTTCACATAAATATTTTTCCATTATTTTCACTTCAATTCTTATATCTTAATTATATTTAAAAATGGTTAAATATAAAGTTTTTATTATTAAATTCGAACTTCTTTTTAAAACATAAAATTTTAAAGTTTTAAAAAAAAATTTGATTTTTAAACTTTTTTTTGATATATTTATTAATGTCCTTTGGACAGGGCTATGAACATTAAATTTTGATGTTACAAATTCGTCAATAGTTTGTAAATTTCATTCTTTAATTCAATATAACATCCTTTCTTTCGATTAGGTCACTTTGTTCTCATAGCCTTTTACGTGACCTTTCATTACTCATTCATATCTTTTTAATTATTAGCAAATCAATAATATGCGAAAGCATGATTAATAATAATATATAAAAAAAGCACTTCCCTAAAGTGCTTTTTTTATATATTATTTTAAACAATAATTATTTTCCTTTTCTTAAATTTTTTTCTTCTTTTTTCAATCTTTTTAATTCTTTTTTAGATTTAGGTTCATCAATATTTTGTCTATTTAAATATGCTTTTTCGGCCTCATCTAATTCAACTTGACTTTGTTGTGAAGCAATAATCTTTTCATCAATTTTATTTTTATCCACTTCAGATTCTTCTTTGATAGACTCTTCGTTTTGAGATTTAGATTCTTCTTCCTCATCATCATCGTCAAAGGTTTCGTCTTCTTCCTCTACAGTTTCTTCTTCCTCTAAAATTTCTTCTTCTTCCTCATCATCAGAATTTACAATAATTGATTTTAAAATTTCATTCTCATTTAAAATAGCTGTTTTTTCTTCAATAACTGAGTTAATTTTATTATTAAGATCTTTAAGTTTTTCTTGTAATTCCTTATTTTCCTTACTCATATCTTGAGGAATAGCCATAGTATTATTAACATTATTATGATTCAGATTACATTGTCCATGAGAACAACAATTATATACTCTTCTTACTCTATTCTGACTTTTAGGAATAGGAGTTACAACTGTAGTTGGTGGATTATAAAATTTATTAATATTATTTGGGAACCCAAAATTAATAGTATTTGCTGCTTGAACAAAATTAGTTGCATCTTCTAACTTAATAAATTTAGCCACTAATAAATTAGATAAAGTATTAATTACACAATAACTTCCATTAATAAAATTTATAATATACATTTTCTTAACCCCCATTTGTAGAAAAAATTATCTACTAAATTATTATAACACAAAAAAAACACTTTTTTAAAGTTATATATTATAACCAATAATATTACTAATTACTAGTATTTTAGCAATATTATTTCAAAGATGAATTATAATCAGGATTCTTAGGATTACTTGAAACATATTTCTTTCAATAAGTATTTACTTTATCTTTATATTGATTTGGAATTGCTACCAATGAGTAAAATTCACCATAAAGCCTATTTTCATCTTGTCACCAATTACTTGATTCACTTAAATCCTGATCATATCTTTTTCCATAAATATTTGTTTGACCTGCATAAATATTAAGTTTAAATTCTGATTCTCAAATTGTTTCTATACCCTTTTGAAATATTTCTTCTCTATTGGTTGAATTGCTGTTACTATTTTGATCAGTAATAACAACAGCTACTTCCTGTTCTTTTAACAATTTTGCAAAAGCAATATCATCGTCTGCTTTATTGAAATCACCTTTACCTATTTTTCAATAATCAAGTGAAATATCTGAATTGTGAATTCCAATTTTATTATTTGAATCAAATGAGAATATATCTGATAATTTTTCATTTGCTTTATTGTTTATCAATGCTAATAAGTGATAAATTCTTCATGATTCGTCTGTGATACCAACTGTTGAACCATTTGGATCTAAACTAATAGCTTTTTCCAAAGCTTTAAGCATTTTATTTTCAATAATTTCTTCACTTGGATCAGCAATCGTTTCATCAAAGTCAAAAATATCATAGTTTATAGAAATCTTTTTCTCATATTTTTTTAATAATTCAGCACTTGTATAATCTTTTTCATCATCATGTTTAAAAAATCTATGATGTAAAAATATATTTCTAAATCCCTTATCTGCAATATAATTATCATTTGGTCTATTATTATCAGGAGAATATCATTGTTCTTCTCCTCCCTTAATTGGAGTTGAATTACCTCAATATTGAACTTCAAATTTATATTGATTATCAAAACCAAAGTCTAAATAATCATTTACCAAAGTTAAAGGTATTTGTTTTTGATTATTAGATACAGTTTTAAATAAAGTTGCATTTAAATCTCCATTGTAAAAAGCTTTATGATAACTATATGGATCATTTCTATCTCTTGAATCTTCAATTACTGCTTTCAAAGTTTCTCTGAAACTATTTTTACTAATTGATTTAAAAACACAATCCTCATTTTGAATTGTATCTAACATATTAATTAATGTCTCTACATTTTTTAAATTAGAATTAACTGATGATAATTGACTAATGTCTTCACATAATCTTCTAAGTTTATTTATCATCGATTTAACTATAATTAAAGATTCTTCTTCTTCACCTTCATTTGCCAATAATGGATTACCATCTTTATCTTTTAAATTTTTTCTATCAATTGAGTTCGTCATTAAAATAACATAAATTTGATTTTTTATAACATTTGCAATATGCTCAGGTTTTAAACCCTCACCAATAAAAAATGGATTGTTTAAAAGATAGTCATTTAAAGCATCTTCAATTTCTTGTTTGCTTACTTGTAAAACCTTATTTACAAAGTCTAACATAATAATTTTATTATTGACAAAATCAGTTGCACTAGGCGAATAATTAAAAAAACCTATTGGAATTGAACCAACATTTTCATTTAAAATTTTATCCAATTCAATTAATTCACTTGAATTAGCATAACCTTGATAAATAACTCCCAAATCAGGGTTATTAGGATTTAAAAAGCTATCTTGAGTATTAGCAGTGTCACCACCATAAATTACTTTTTCATTTGATAATTCTCGTTGAACTTTACCATAGTTATTTGCAACAACTCTTCTATTTATATTAATTCTTGCATATTTGGCACGCTCAACACCATTTCATCCAGTTTTATCTTGATTTAAAAAAGTAACAGATAAAGATCATTTAGATTCATCCTCTTTTTCATTTCTTTTATTCATTCATCCACTAACATTATTAAATAGAGATAAATCCTCTTTTGCTAATAAATCCTTAATTGACCATTGTGATTGTCAAGTTAATTTATTTGCAATTCACCCATATCCAGGTACTTTTGAAGATATTTCATTTAATAATTGATTTGACATAATAAAAACTCCTAAACTTTGTTTCAAAAATGAACCATTAGGATTTTTATTAATTAATTCATTTAAGTCCAAAGCCTTTATAATTGCATCAATTTCTTCTGGAGAAACTAAAGTATTGATTTTAACACCATTTTTAACTAAATCTTTGGTTGTTAAATTATAAATAGACATAATTTTTTCTTCATCAGTGTAAGTTAAACTAAGATCAAGTCCACCTTTACAAGCAACGACACTTACAGATGAAAAAACTGCTACACTTAAAGACCCTAAAATAGCACATAATTTTTTCATAATTTAACTTCCTTTCAATTTTATTTTATTATACTATTGTTACTCTTGTTTTTTCTTCTTGTTTGCCTTTATTTCTAATTTTTGAAGTTTTAATTCACGTTTAATTTCTTTTCTTTTATATCTTCAATTGTTAAACATATCAATAAGTCTTTGAAATTGCTTTCCAACTCAAGAAAGTACCATCCAGATTACTCAAAAAATTATAATTGAAGCAAATAAACAACCTATTGAGTAGTATAAGATTCCACATACTCCAGCAATTCTTTCTCCAATATTATCACTAAACCCATTTGAAACAGCTCTATAAGCTTGATGAGGAAGAATACCCCCACCACCAAGATAAGTTAAAAGTCCTGGAATTATTATAAAAACCGTAGCTATTGCTAAGAAATGAATAAAAGTTGACCAATATAAATACTTTTTTTTAGGAACATCAATAAATTTATCACTCAATTTCTCTTGAATTAATCAATTTGTAAAAGTGAAATATAAAAATGGAATAATTGGAATAATTGGAATATAACCAATAATTGATGCTGCAAAAATGAAACCTTGACTAGATTTAGGTTCATGTCTTGATTCTCCCAACAATGAGTATAGTCCCTTAAATCAATAATGAAAGCCCCCATTTGCATGTGGCACTGCATACGAAAGTGATAACATAAAAATTTGAAAAATTAACAATCCTATAATTGTACTTATCATTCAAAACATTTTATATAACCTTTTATATGGCCTTAATCTTATTAAAAACTGACTAATTTTTTTCATATTTTTACTCCATAATAATATTTTAAATGAAAAACTCTATTTTAATTTAAGAAAAACAAAAAAATACTTTATTAATTTTACTATTAAATAGATAGTAAAATAAGAAAAGTGAGGTATTTAATGAAAGTCTTAAAAGTAACACCCAGAGGTTTTTGCCTTGGAGTTGTAGTTTCTATAAAAATGGCAAAAGATACAGTAAAAGCTTATCCAGATAAAAAAATATATATGATTGGGCTTTTAGTACATAATAAAATAATTGTAAAAGAGTTAGAAGAACTTGGTATTATAGCTATTGATGATTGAAAAAAATCTCGTTTAGATATTATAAAAACAATACCCAAAGGTAGCGTTGTGATTTTTTCAGCACATGGAACTGATTTAAAAGTATTAAAAGTAGCTGAAGAACAAGGATTAATTATTGTAGATACAAAGTGCGAATGAGTTTTAGAAACAGAAAATATAATAAAAAAATATTTAAATCTTGGTTTTGACATTGTTTTTATAGGAAAGCACGATCATCCAGAGACAATTGCTTTAACAAGTTTAGATAATAAGAAAATTCATTTAGTTACCAATACTCAAGAAGTTGAAAATTTAAGTATAAGTAATAAAGATATTTTTATCACAAATCAAACAACCCTTTCAATAATTGATACTGATTTAATATATAAAAAAATAAAGGAAAAATATGAAAATGCTATTTTTAAAAATGATATTTGTGAAGCTACTCTTGTTAGACAACAAGCAGTATTAGATTTAGATCCCAAAGAAGTTGATCTTTTATATGTTGTTGGAGATGAAAGAAGTAATAACACAATGAAATTAGTGGAATTGGCTTTAAATAAGGGCATAAATTCAATAAGAATAAATCGTAAAGAAGAAATTGAAATTAAGGATTTAAAAAATATTAATACTGTTGCTGTAACTGCTGGTGCTTCAACATCAAGCATAATTCAAAACCAAGTTATAAAATATCTAGAAGAACTAAAAAACGAAACTCAATAGTTTCGTTTTTTAAATACCTCTATAAAATAATAAATGTATTTTTAATATCAAATGCACTTATTTTTACTTCATCACTGAATGTTTTTAATAATTTATTTTCTAAGTCATCAATAAAGTGATTTTCCATATAATGACCTAAAGTTAATAAATCCATTTTATTTTGGTCGGCATAAAGTCATTCATTTCACTTTGCCTCACCTGTTACAAAAAATTCATTTTGTAATTGTAATTCCATCATTGTAGAAGCTCCAGCCCCTGGTGTTAAATAAATATATTCAATTTCTTTTTCCAAATTTGAATTTCTTGTTAAAAGAGCTTGCTGTTTTCCAAAAATAAATTTTAATTTTTCAATTACTTCTTTTAAACTTAATGAGCCCAATAATTTTATTTTATATCCTTCATTAAAGACTCCAACCTTTTCAACATTTTTTACATTTAATTGTGTTTCAATTAAATCAATAATATTTTGTTTTTCACTATTATCATAGTTTGTATGAATGGAAAATACTTGAATTTCATTTTTTATACATAAATCATAGATTTCTTTTTTTGCTAAATTCTTCATCTCTATTTCTAAATCAAAAAATAAAAATGGGTGTCTACTAATAATAAAATTTGATTTATTTGCAATTGCAAACTCCACAACTTCTTTTGTAACATCAAGACAAATAACTATATGAGAAATTTCATCTTGACTTTCTAAGTTATAGACTTCCTCTAATTGTAAACCAATTTTATCTCATTCAGATGCATTCTTTTGAGGAAAGACATCATTTAAATAGTTAATTAAAGCATTTGCTTTTATTTTATTCATTAATTAAAATTCTCCTTCTTAGAAGTTTACTTATAATCTTTTGTTTTTTTAAAGTCTCTTTATACTTTACATCTTTTTTAGGTATATGTTTTAATAAATTTAAAAGTTTTTGTTCTTCTTCTAATCATTTTTGTAAAAATAATTTATTGTTTTTTTCACGTTGTAATAAAGGTCCAAATATAATATCTTTTTTATTTTTAATTTTTGTTCCAGCAAATTTATTAATCTTTATTATTTCATAAATAATTTTATTGTCCTCAATAATTATTTCATTTTCCACAAAATATTTCATTTTTTTCGCTCAACTTCTAATTGGCTCTAAATTAGTATTTGGTGCAATAACATAAGAATAAATATTTTCATTATCATGTTTTAGAATATCTAAAATAGATGTCGAACCCATTCCAGCAATGATACATGAATCGAGTTTTATTTCATTAGAAATAGTTCATTGAATTCCATCTGCAAGTATTGTTTCAACTTTATCTGCAACTCCAAATGAAGCAATATTATTTTTTGCTACATCAAGTGGTTTTTTTGCAACATCAGTTGCATATATTTTTTTGGCCTTACCATCTTTGGCTAAATAAATTGGAAGATATGCATGATCTGTTCCAATATCTGCAACAACTTCTCCTTCTGTAATTAATTTGGCCAATGAAAATAATCTCGGTGTTAGAAAACTCAATTTTATCCTTTAAAGAAATCTCTTAAGACTCTTGCCTTGGGATTTGATGCAGATGGTTTAAATTTTCTAATTGTTTTTGCTTCAATTTGTCTAATTCTTTCTCTTGTAACTTTTAATTCTTTTCCAACTTCTTCTAAAGTTTTTGGTGAATCAAATTTTGAAAGATGCATTTGAATAATTGAACTTTTATATTTTTGAATTCTTTCAATTGATGTGTCATAGTGAATATCTAAATCAGTTATTTCTTGTTTTAAATCTTCAAAACTATCATCATCACATTCCTCAGCTAGTCTAACTAGTGTTCTTAATTTAGTTGGTAGAATCCCAAATCTCATTCTAACAACTTTCTCTTCTCTTGGTGCAAGAATATCACAAAATACTTCATCAATAACTTCTCTTAAAGCTTCTTTTTCAGCATAGTCATCTGGTGATGAGATATCTTTATCTTCAACAAAATCCCCAAAGTGAGTGTCATCTTCATCACCAAATGGTTTTTCTAAACTAACTGGTTCAATTGATAATTTTTTAATTTCTATAACTTTTTGTGGAGTTATTCCTTTACCAAAAGTTTTTGCAATTTCTTTTGAAGTTGGATCTCTTCCCAATTCTTGAGTTAATTGTCTTTCAATTCTTGTAAGTTTGTTAATTGTTTCAACCATATGAACTGGAATACGAATTGTTCTTGCTTGGTCAGCAATAGCTCTAGTTATTGCTTGACGAATTCATCAAGTAGCATAAGTTGAAAATTTAAATCCTTTTTTATAATCAAATTTATCAACAGCTTTCATTAATCCAATATTTCCCTCTTCAATTAAATCAGCAAAGTCAAGTCCTCTATTTAAATGTTTTCTAGCAACAGAAATAACTAATTTAAGGTTTGAAGTAATTAATTTATCTCTACCTTCTTTTGCAATAATTGGATCACTGTCCTCTAACATTTTTGCATATTCAACTTCTTCATCTTTTGTTAAGATTTTTGAAGATCCAATCTGATTAAAGTAAGATTTAATAATATCTTGAATTTTTGTTTCATTGCTTATTCCCCCAACACGATATTTTACTGGCGCATTGTTTTCATTAGCTTTTTTTAAATCTTTTCTTTCTTTATCTCTTTTTCTAAATTCACCTTCAAGTTCATCAGCTTCATCTTCATCTTCATCATCGTCATCATCTAAGTCATCTTCGTCTTCAATAAAATCATCTGTAAATACAACTTCTCTTTTTGCTAGTTCATCAAAAAGTAAACTAATCTCTTCTTCTTCAATATCTTGAAATTTTTTAAAAATAACTTCTTGGATTTCCTCTTGAGCTATCTCATTATCATTTTTATCTAAATAGATTCAAAGATACTCTTTAAATTCTTCCATTGTTTCAAATTTTTTTAAATTTAATGCCATTATATTTTTCTCCTTTTTTCATATATTTTATTTCTAAGTTTTAACAGTTCTTCTCGATGCTCTGCATAATTTATTTTTAATTCATTATCATTTGTAGAATTAATTTTTTGACTATAAAGCATTATTTCATCTTCAATTTTATAAAGTTCAATTGCATCAAAACAATCTTCTAACCCCTTTGGTGATAATGTTTTTTGCAAAGCAGTGAAGTGTCTATTTTTTATTTCAAAAATATATTCACAATAGTTTTTGTTAAGTTTTTTTATTTCATTTGCTATTTGTTCTCAATTATGACCAACATAACTATTTCTTTTATATTGATCAATTATAAAATTAATTGTACGTTTTACATTAATATTTTCAATATTATTTATTTTTTTATCCAAGCTATCAAGCAAGGAATCATTATCCAAAATATTTCAAACTATTGCAGCCTCTGCAAAATTTTTTGAGTGATTCTTTTTGACCTCATTAACATTTGCTTGCACTATTTTATCTTTTTTAATAGTTTCATAACCATATTCTGGAATTTCAAAATGTGAATTTTCATCCTGGACAAAACTATTTAACATTCTGTTTATATAATCCTGTCCAGGATTGAAATCATCTATATTATTTTCTTGAGAGTATAGATTATTTGTAGCACTTACTTTTATTTTACTTACCGCTTTATTTAAAGTTTTAAACAAAGTACTTTTCTCAATTTTGGTAATACTTGCTAGGTTTGCAATAACTGAATCAACAATATTTTCCTTTGATTCATATTTTAAAACTGAGATAACTTTTTCAATAAACTCATTAACTTTTATAGAATTTTGTATATCTAAATCTTTTGAAAAAAATCTAGTTGCAAAGTTTGCTGGATGAGAACTATTTTCAATCATTTGATTAATTAAATTTTTGTCTCCAGCTTTAACAAGTTCATCAGGGTCCTTACCTGTATTATTTTCAATTATTGTTACATCAATTTTTCTTTCAAGTAAGAATTGCGATATTTTTAAAGCTGCATTAACACCAGCTTTATCTCCGTCTAAAAATAATTTATATTTTTTAGCTACTCTTGAAAATAGTTTTAAATGATAATCACTCATTGCAGTTCCCATTATGGCAACCGAATTTTTAATATCAATGGATTCTAAACTTATTACATCCATAAAGCCTTCTAAAATAATTATTTCATTTTTAATTCTAGCTTCTTTTTTTGCTTTATCAAAATTATAAGCTAATTGTGACTTTTTAAAAATTAAATTTTCACTACTATTTTTATATTTAGGTGAGTCGCTTGAGTTAATTACTCTTCCTGAAAACCCAATAATATTTGAGTCCTCATTTGTTATTGGAAAAATTAATCTATTTTCAAAAGTACAATTATAATCTATACCACTTTTATAAACAATTGCTGATTCAAAAATATTTTCTTGAGAAAAACCCAATTTAATTAAATAATCATAGACTTTTACATTTTTTGGACAAAAACCTATTTTAAATCTTTCAATTTCTTGTTCACTAATTTTTCTTTCCTTCAAATAATTTTTAGCTTTTGTTGAAAGTGAAGATATTAACAATCCATTAAAAAAATTTGCTGCAGCTTTATTTATTTCAAATAATATACTTTCTTTTGAATTATATTTTTTCTTATCTTCAAACTCTTTTAAGCCATCTATTTTGATATTTAATTCCTTTGCAATTAAAGCAAGAGCTTTAAAAAAAGTTATATTATTAAATTCTTGTACAAAAGTAATGACATTACCACCAGTTCCACAAACAAAACATTTAAATATTTTTTTATCAGGCGACACATTCATTGAAGGATCTGAATCATCATGAAATGGACAAACTGCTACATAATTTCTTCCTTTTTTTTGAAGGTCAATATATTTGCCAATAACATCAACAATATTAGCTTTTGATAAAACCAAATCAATTTGATTTTGTGATATTGCCAAACTTATCACTCCTTACTTAAAATATTTTTGCTAATAGATACTGTTTTAAATTTTTAATTTCAATTCTTTCTTGATTCATCGTATCTCGATTTCTAACAGTGACACTATTATCTTTTTCAGTATCAAAATCAATAGTTATACAATATGGTGTTCCAATAGCATCTTGTCTTCTATAACGTTTTCCAATATTACCAGTTTCATCAAATGTTGCATCAAAATCCAAAAGTAATTCTTTATAAAGTTCATTTGCCCTTTTATTTTGTTGCTTTTGCAAAGGCATGATTGCTATTGAATATGGAGCCAATTGGTAAGGAAGTTTCATTACAATTCTTTCACCATTATCAATTTTTTCTTCAACATAACTTTGACAAAAAATTGCTAAAAGCAATCTTTCAACTCCCACACTTGGTTCAATTACATTTGCTATATACTTTTCATTTGTTTCTGGATCTAAATAAGATAAGTCTTGTCCAGAATGAGTTTGATGTTGCTTTAAATCAAAATCACTTCTATGAGCAATACCTCATAATTCTCCTCTTCCAAAAGGAAAATCAAATTCAATATCAACTGTTCTTTTTGCATAATGAGCTAATTCATCTTTTTTATGTTCTCTTATTGAATAATTTTTTTTATCAATAAGAATAATTTTTTCTAAAAAGAATTTAACTTTTTTTAATCAATACTCAAATCAATCATTTGTGTCATTTGGTGAAAAGAAAAATTCTAATTCCATTTGTTCAAATTCTCTTGTTCTAAAAATAAAATTCCCTGGAGTAATTTCATTTCTAAAAGATTTACCAATTTGTCCAATACCAAATGGCAGTTTTTTTCTTAAAGCTCTTTGTGAATTCTTATATTGTACAAAAATTCCTTGAGCAGTTTCTGGTCTCAAGTATACTGTTGAAGCTTCATCTTCAACAACACCTTGATTTGTTTTAAACATTAATGTGAACTGTCTAATATTTGTAAAATCATTAGCGTTACATTTTGGACAATTTATTGATTTATCTTTAATAAAATCTTCAATTTTTTGATTAGTTCATCCACCAACATTCATGTCTGAAAATTTTTCTTCAATTAATTTATCAGCTCTAAAACGTGATTTACATTTTTTACAATCAATTAATGGGTCATTAAAATTTCCTAAATGACCTGAAGCTTGTCAAACTTTGGGATTTAATATTATTGATGAATCTAAACCAATATTATATTCATTTCTTCTTACAAAAAAATCCCATCAAAGTTTTTTTAACTTATTTTTAACTTCTGAACCTAAAGGTCCATAATCTCATGAATTTGCAAGTCCACCATAAATTTCTGAGCCAGGAAATACAAATCCCTGTGTTTTTAAATGCGAAATTAGTTTATCTATTTCTATTTTCATTTTTTCTCCTAACAATAAAAAAAGCAAACATCAAGTTTGCACATATCGAGATACTTAGGAATTTTCTTATATTAAAGTTGTCTTGTCAATACATTATAAGTGTTATTTATAATGTTCAGCCACCTTTTCATTTACATTCAATGCCACAGTATCTTTTAATAGATATATTGGCCCTAAATAAAACCCTAAATTATTTTCATAATAGTTTACTACAATATTGTGAATGACAATTAAATCGGTATATTCATATTTTTGTTCAACATTAAAATGAATTGTTTTTTTATGAATATTTACAAGAACTCTTATAAAAGAATCAGGTTGAACAATTTCTCCTGGTCATAAACATCTTGCACAAACAAAACCATTTTCACTATATTCAAATCTTACAATAGGAAAAGTTGTTTTTTTACATCGAATACATCCGTTTAATCTAAAAGGTTGAATTGTTTCTTGAATTAAATGAGTAATAAAAAATAAATAATTTATAAAGGGGTTTTTATTATTACTTATATTTTCTAAAGTAAAAGTTAACATTTTAAAAATCTTATAATTTTTATTACTAATTTGTTCTATTTGATCAAGAATTTTAAACATAATTGAACCATAAACATAATTATTATAGTTTTTGGCAATATTAAAATACTCCTTTTTTAGAACACCCGTTTTTAACTTGCTTACTCTATCTTCTCTTCTCGATTTAAAAATCTCAAAATCACTTCAACTAAAAGTTTGTATTGAATACTTATTTTTTGAAGTTGATTTATTGACACCAGGAGCCATAAAACTTAGTTTACCAAATTGCTTACTAAAAACTTTAACAATTTTGGCATAATCATCAAAATCATTTGATTCAATAACTACTGCATTTATTTTCGTTGCTCCCATTTTCATCACCTAATAGCTATCTTTGTCATATCCTAATTGTTTAATTAAAGACGCTGATTGTCTTCATTTTTCTTTTGTTTTAACAAATAACTCTAAATAAAATTTTTTATTAAATAATGTTTCAAGTTTTTCGCGAGAATTAATACCAATTGATTTAATTTTACTACCTTTATTTCCAATAATAATTCCCTTCTGACTTTGTCTTTCACAAATTATTGAAGCAATTACTTTAATAATATCTTTTTTCTCTTCTAATATATCAATTAAAATAGCTACTGAATGTGGAATTTCTTGTTCTGTTTGTAATAAAATTTCTTCACGAATAACTTCACGAATTAAAAAACGTTCTGGTTGATCTGTAAATGTATCATCGGGATAAAATTTAATTCCTGTTTCAGGTAAGCTCTTTTTAATTTCATCCAATAACATTGCTAAATTACTACCCATTGTTGATGAAACACACAAAATTTTTTCAAATGTAAAATCTTGTTGTTTTCATTCTTCAACTTTTTCATTAAGTTGATTTTCTGAAAGTAAATCACTTTTTGTAATAATTAAAAAAACTGGTACTTCTCTTTCTTTTAAAGCATTTAATATAAATCTATCATTTTCACCAATAAATTCATCACTTGGTGCTAAAAATAAAATAACATCTACTCCTTTTGTTGAAGATAAAGCAACCTTATTCATGTACCTACCTAACTCATGTTGGGCCTTGTGAACTCCTGGAGTATCTACAAAAATATATTGAGCATCTTGGTGAGTTAATATTCCGTTAATACGATTTCTAGTTGTTTGTGCTTTATTAGTAACTATTGAAACCTTTTTACCTAATAAAGTATTTAATAAAGTTGATTTACCAACATTAGGTCTTCCAATAATACTAATAAATCCTGATCTTATTTTTTCCAATTTAATATCTCCTAAACTGTATCTTCTGATTTTTCAATTTGTTGTTTATTATCGCGTTCTTCAATAAATTGTTCAAACGCACTATCACTTTCAAACATATTTAAAACAACTGCTTTAATTTCTTCTCTATCTTTGATTGTTCAAGTATATCTTATAGCTGCTTTTAGTGAAAGTATCCAAGGTATTAATAATAATAAATATAAGTATAGATATCACATTCTTCATTGTCATGCTACATTTTGAACCATATAAAGACCATAAATTGTAAATGCAAATAAAAATGCAAAATTAACTCAATAAAAAATTAAACTTAAACTATTATATGGTACTACATAGGCAGATAAAAAGATAATATAACCTGCAATTAATAAAACATATTTTACTGCATTAAAATGTGTGCTGGCAAATATATCCATTAAGTGAAAAATACTTGCTACAAAAATAAGATATCAACCTGTTGATATCATTAATCTTCTTGCAGATATCTCTCCTGGAGTCACTCAAGTTTTAAAAACAAAACCATTTTCTCTATCTTCGGTTTTTCTATAACGTTCAATTCTTATTCATTCTCTATTTCACATATTTACATCTGCAAAAACAGATTTTAAAGGCAATCAAGAAAAGACTGCAATAAATATTGCTATAACTCACAATCATTGTGTTCTTATTGCCATTAATAACTCTTGTGGATTTGAGAACTTATGAAGTAAACCAACTCAATCAAGAATAAATAAAAAACTGGCATAAAGAAGTGCTTCAGAAATATATAAAATATTAAATATTGCTGTAAAAACACTCGTCCCTCGCGACATTGTCATATTTAACATAACAATTAAAACAGTTACCATTAAAAATAGATGATATGACTGTATTAAAATAAAAGCATTTAAAACATTAATTTGATCTGTGTATAATCACAATTCACTTTCAGGAATTGATGGTGTATTTGCAACATGTTTTTGAACAATAATACGTGCATAAAAGAAAAACCCAATTCAGATTGCTTGAATTGGAATACTGTATATTACTTTACAACATGCTCTAAGTCTAGAAATATAGTCTCCCTCAGAAACCATTTTTACATGTTTTGACTTTAGAAATCTTTTTGTAATGATTTCTCCCAATTTTCCTTTAATAAGTAAATCAGTTTTCTTCATATTTTCACCACCTTTTTTTATAGATATTAATTACATAAATAGAATATTAATTAAAATAAATGAGAAACCAACAAATGGAATTGAACAAGACATTCAATAAATTATTAAATAGTCTTTTCAAACTTTCTCTTTTTTAGTTAAATTAATTTGTCTAACTTCATCATTTATAACTCTTTTTACTTTAAAAAATTCTAGATATTTAATAAAGGCGCTTAAACCCGCTGCACAAAAAAACAATACTCAAATTGAAGCAATCCCTGATGATGAACCCAGTCTTTTCATATCGAATAATCAATAAAAAATATCTAAATATGAGCCCCCAATAATAGTTCCTATTGTTAACAATCAAACTCCAGTATACATTCAAGCTTTCTTCTTAATAGTTTTATGGATGTATATTTTTGCATACATTTCATTAAAATATCAAGTTAATTCTCTTGAATTATATTCCATAGCTCCTCTAAAAATTGTTTTAGCATAGTCAACATCTTTATAAAGTCTTTTTTTATTAATACCAGTTAATTTTGATAATTTAAGATCATACTTAAGTTTTTCAAATAACTTTTCACCATCAATTGTTGTATGCAATCTCTGATTTAAAATTTTTCTTTGAATTGAAGAAAATATTAAGGGAGAAAATACTATTATAAATAATCCAATTGCAGCTAATACATCAGTTACTATTGTATCTAATCTAATCATCTTTTTTTCTCCCTTTAATCTTTTAAAATTATATAAAAAAACTAGGTAAAAACCTAGTTTTATTGAATATATTTTCTTATAGTATTTATTTTTAAAACTCTCTAAGAACTTTTAAATTAAATACTTAGTATACTTAAATTTATTAAATTATATTAAAAATAATAATCCTACTGTAACTCCTGCTAATAAAGGAGCTAGAACAGGAACTCAACTATATTTTCAATCAGATGTTCCTTTATTTTTAATGGGCATTAAAGAGTGAACAAGTCTTGGAGCTAAATCTCTATATGGGTTAATAGCATAACCAGTTGTTCCTCCTAATGATAAACCTATTGCTAAAATTGTTGTTCCAACTAAAATTGGACCATAGAAATTTGGCAAACCACTACCATTTGCAAATTTTCCAAAAGATAATATAGCAACAATTAAAACTGTTGTTCCTAAAAATTCCATTGCAAAATTAAGTAGAGGATTTCTTTCAGTTGGGATTGTTGAGTGCATAGCAAGTACGTTTGCTTGATCTTCAACTTTAACTGATTCTAAAGTTTTTTTAATATGTTTATAGTAAACAAAGTTAACAATTATTTGTCCTAACACTGCTCCTATAAATTGAATTAAAATTACTAAAAACAACATTGCCACTGGCGAAAGTCCTGTATAAGCACCAAACCCTAAATTCTTTGTTTTGTCAGAAATTGCAATTGCAATTGTAACTGCTGGATTAAAATGAGCAACTCCCCCAAAAGCATTTGCAATTAAAGCAGCTGTTAATACTGCCAATGCTCATCCTACTGTTATAGCTAAAAATCCACTATTATTTCCTTTTGTTCCTTTTAAAACGACATTTGCTACAATTCCATTACCTAAAATAATTAGTAAGGCTGTACCAAATAGTTCTGTTAATATTAATACAGATCAATTCATATTTTTCTCCCTTTCTTAGGAATACTTTTTTGCTCTTTAAAGTCTTCTATTTATATTTCTATTCGTTAATATCTTTTAGTCAATTTCTAGTTCTTGAGACAGCTTCTTTTCAGCCTTTAACCAATTTTGTTGTTTCACGTTTTGGTTCAACTTTTTTATCAACTTCTCAATTTTTTCTAATATCTTCAATATCTTTTCAATAACCAACTGCAAGTCCAGCTAAATAAGCAGCTCCCATTGCAGTTGTTTCTACATTTTTAGGTCTAATTAATTCAGATTTTGAAATATCAGATTGAAATTGAATTAAATAATTATTTTTAGAAGCACCACCATCAACTTTAATACTTCTAATATTAATTTTTGAATCTTCTCTCATTGCTTCTAATACGTCATTTGTTTGAAAAGCAATTGATTCCAAAGCTCCTTTAATAATATGTTCTTTTTTAACACCTCTATCTAATCCAAATATTGCTCCTCTTGAATAAGGGTCTCAATAAGGAGAACCTAATCCTGAAAAACTTGGAACGAAATAGACTTGTCTATCATCATTTACTTGTTCTGAATATCATTCACTTAATTGTGTTTTATATATTATTCTTAAATCATCTCTTAATCATTGTAAAGTTGCCCCAGCCATCATAACTGAACCTTCTAGTCCATATATAAATTTATTATTAATTGAATACCCAATAACTGTTAACAACCCATTTTTAGAATCGATTTTTTTATCACCAGTATTCATTACTATAAATGCTCCTGTACCAAAAGTTACTTTGATATCACCTGGTTCCAAACACATTTGACCAAATAAAGCTGACTGTTGATCTCCAATTGAAGATGCAATTGCTATTTGGTGTTTAGAATTTTTAGATAATAACTCAGGAAATGTATAACCATAAATTTCACTATTACCTTTTATTTTTGGAAGCATATTTAATGGAATATCAAATAATTTTAATAGTTCTTCATCTCATTGATGAGTTGAAATATTATAAAGCATTGTTCTTGAAGCATTTGTATGGTCAGTGTAAAATTCTTTTCCACCAGTTAATTTTCAAATAAGTCATGTATTAATATTTCCAAAATATAATTCATTGTTTAAAGCTTTTTGTTTTGCGTCTTTCACATTATCTAAAATTCATTTCACTTTACTTGCTGAAAAATAGGCATCAATTACTAATCCAGTTTTTTGTTTAATTATGTCTTTGTGAGTTTTTGCAAGTTCAAGACAAAAACCATCAGTTCTTCTATCTTGTCAAACAATAGCATTATAAATTGGGTTTCCAGTATTTTTATCTCAAACAACAACTGTCTCTCTTTGATTTGTAATCCCTATTGCTTCAATTTGTTCAGGGGAAATATCTTTTGAATTTAATGCTGATATTAAAGTAGTTCTTTGTGTATTTCAAATTTCAGTTGCATCTTGTTCAACTCAACCTTCTTGAGGATAAATTTGTGAAAATTCTTTTTGATTTGAAGCAATTATCTCTCCCTTTTTATTTACAACTAAACTTCTAGCACTTGTTGTTCCTTCATCTAAAGTTACAATATATTTTTCCATATATTTTTTTTCCTTCCATATATAGTTAAAAAATATTTATATTTATATTAAAATAAGATATTTTTTTCATATTTATCTCATTTTAATTTAAGTTCTAATTTCATTTGTTTTTTAATCATCTCAATTACATAATCTGCAATTGAGGGTGCACATGAAATACCTGGACTTTTTGTTCCAGCAACATTAATAAAATTATTATTAAGTTTTGCATAATGAATATAAAAATCATCAGTTTCTTTAAAAATTGGTCTGGATCCTGCAAATCTTCCTATAATTTTTGTCATATCTAAAGTAGGTATTATTTTTTTACCTATTTCTTTTATTTGATTAAATTTTTCTTCAGTAATTAGATTGATATCTTCTTTTGCTACATTATCTTCTGCAGTTGGTCCTACTAATAAATTACCATTTACTGTTTTAGCTACAATGACTCCTTTACCATGAACAGTTGGCACCATAAACAAAACATTATTTGCTTGATTTTCTTTAGTTCCTTTTAAGACTATATACTCTCCTCTTTTTGTAGATAATTTAAAATCATCATATCCCGCAAGAGAAGATATTTTATCTGCAAAATGCCCTGCACAATTTATAATGATTTTTGCTTTATAATTATTATTCTGAGATGATATTTTAAATAGCTCATTTTCATATTTAATCCCAAGAACTTTTTCATTAAAAAAAACATTCACTCCGTTTTTTTTAGCATTTTTAAGAAGCACACCTGTTAATTCCACAGGATCAATAATAGAAGAACTATTACATAATAAAGCCTTTGTTACTTCTTTACTTATTGATGGTTCAATTTTTTGAAGCTCTTCTTGATTAATTAAAGATATTTCATCTTTAGTACAACCATTTTTAAATCCATTTTCCATTAACATATCAAGATGCTTTTCTTCTTCTCTATTAAAAGCCAAAATCAAAGAATTAACATGTTTGTGATTAAAATCTAATTCCTTAAATCAATTTTCCTTATATCGTTTTCTTCCAAGAAAATTTAGTTTTGCATTTAATTTTCCCGGAGTTGGATCAAATCCACCATGAATTAAACCTGAATTTCCAGTTGTAGTTTCTAAACCAAATGAGGGGTTTGATTCTAAGACAACAATTGTTTGATTATACTTAGCTAATTCCCTTGCAATTGATGCTCCAATAATTCCTGCACCAATTATACAAATATCATAATTATTTTTAGTCATAAGCTATTTTCTTTCTATATAGCATTTTCAATATTTAATTAAAAGCTATGAAAAATATAATTTTAAAACTGAGAAGTTAATTCTTCTAATTCACCTCAACTTTTCATTTCTTAGAAGCATAAAACTTCAAATCTATTTAATCATATAATTTCCAAAATAAATATAAATATTGGAAATTTTTGTAAAAATAAAAAAAATATAAACTACTAAAACTTTTTTAATTTATCAATAGTTTATATTTTTAATGTAATTGCTTAATATTTATAATTTGCTATTCATATTTATGTCTCTCATAATTAGAGAATATATCAATTTTATCTCTGCATAACGCTACAAATTCTCTAAACTCTGCACAATAAGAAAAATTTCTTGAGTTATTTTGTCTTGCATAAATTACTATTTCATCTTTTAGTTCCATAATTCGATCTAATTCAAACTTCTCTTCAAAAACAGCAATTCCATGATTTCTAGAAATCATTGCTGCTTGAAATAATCAAAAGAAGTATAGAAATGTTTTTTTACCAAGAAATTGGTGTGAAGTTAAATCGAAAGCTGCTGCTAATAAATATTCTAGTACTGAATCAAATGTTTCCACAATTGTCAATTTTGAAATTATTTTTTTTAGCTTATTTAGAAAATCTTTACTTTCTGTAGTCTTGCCTTGGAACATATAACTATATTCCTTACTTGGGTCTAAATATTCATAAATTTCAACTAATTCATCAAGAATTAATTCATCAAATCTCTTTGCATATTTTTCTTCAAATTCTCTTACTTTTAAGACCATTTTTCTAATAACTTCTCAAGCTTTTATATGATTTAAAAATTCAATATCAAAGTCTTCTAGCATTTCTTCCTCAGAGTAATCATTTTCAGCTAGTAATTCAAAGATTTCTTCTTTTGAATTATCAATATTTATTAGTTTCAAATAGGACGAAATATATTCGGCTCCCTTTTCATTTCAAAAATCATTATTTCTATAAAACATATTAATACCCTCCCTTATTATTATTTTTTATATAAATATTTTAAAAAAAACTACAACCTTTCTGCAATCTGTAGTGTATATAGTTTTGTGTTCATTAAGTTTAATTAAGATTTTAACCAATATTTTTACTTGTAAATGCATATGGTAAAAAATCTTTTACGTCATACGAATTAATAAATTCCTTTTTATTATAAACCCATATTGGTTGATTTTCTAAAAGTAATTCAAAAAGCGTTTGCCTACAAGTTCCGCAAGGAGAACCAAATCCCTCTGAGTCTGTATAAAGTGCTACTAATTCAACATCATTCTTATTATATCCTTGTGTTATCATTTGTGGCAAAGCAGTTCTTTCTGCACAAATTGATGGATTGTAAGCTGCATTTTCAACATTTACACCTTTTATTTTATTGCCATCTTTTAGATAAATAATGCAAGCCACTCTAAAATTTGAATATGGGACATAGGCATTTTCTCTTAATATTTTTAATTCATTATATACTTCATCTTTTTTTAATTTCATCTTTTTCTCCATTTTTACTTAAATAAATTTTCTATGGTAGTTATTAATGCTGGTAAATATATTAAGAAACCTATAACAACAGATAGTAGTGCATTAATAATACTTGCAGCTGCACAAATATCTTTGATTTTTTTAGCTTGAATATTATATTCAAAACTTAATAAATCAACAAAATTTTCAACTGATGTATTAACAAATTCAAATCCAGTAAGTACTCCAATTGTTAAAATAACAATTGATCATTGAGTTGTATCTAACCCAACTCAAATACCTAATCCTATTGCAAAAATGACAATAATTAAATAAACAATTAATGTCGATTCTTCTCTAAATGCAGTAAAAATACCTCTAGCGGCATTTGAAAACTTATTTTTTACTCTTGTACCAACCTTTGATTTCTTTTTAATATCATTTTTTCTTGACATATTATTACACCTTTTTCTGCCTTATTATTATACTTTACATTAAAAAAAATGCCATTAAAATGGCATTTTATACTTGATATTTTGTTTGTTTAAAATTTGATCTGTTAAATCAAACATTAATTTTTCTTCATTTTCACTTATTTCATGATCATATCCTAGGATATGTAAAAGACCATGAACAAATAATCAAGCCATTTCCTCTTTAATTGTATGATTGTATTTTAACGCTTTATTCTTAGCTTCACTAAATGTTATAAAAATATCTCCTATTTCTTTAAAATCTAATTGATTATATATGCCAAAGTCATCATCAATTGGAAAAGAAATAACATCTCCTACATAGTCTTTTTTTCTATATTCATTATTAAGTTTTCTTGATTTTATTTCATCAATATAGTTAACTGAAAAACTTAAATTTTGATTAATATCTAATACTTCTTTAGCTGATTTTAACAAATTATTAAAAAGTACCTCATATTCTTTTAAATTTTCATCTGTATTATAATTAAATTCTAATATATCTTTCATATTTACTCCTATTTTTAGAAAACATTTGATAATAAATAAGAAAGCAGCGATATTTTTTCTCCAAATATTAAAACATTATTTGAAGGATATTTGATACTTCCTATATTATTTATACTTATCTTGATTAAAGAATCACTATATTCAAGATTGGAAGAATAAACATACATATTTCCTTGATTAGTTTCTAAAATTATATAATCAATTAAGCTTATATTCAAACTTTTGTTACTAATTAAATATAAATCAGCGGTTACAGTTCCATCTTCATCAATATATTCTTGAATAAAAACTGAGCCTGTATAGACTTGCTGTTTTTTTAATAAAATTAAAATAGCTATAAATATTAATAATGTAAATAATAAACAAAAATGAACTGTCAAGTTTTTTTTCATTATATTACCTCCACTCTATTTTCAAAATATCTTGAATATGCAATATCATGATCACACATGATTATTAAGGAGTTCTTTTTTTGCTCCATAAATAATTTAAATAAATAATAAGCAGTGTGTTTATCAACATTACTTAAAGGCTCATCTATTAAATATAAGTCTTTACTAGTAAAAAATAAACTTAGGAAATTAATTATTTGTCTTTGACCTTTACTTAGATTGGCACCATTATCATAAATTTTTTTATTTAAATCTATATTATTTCTTTCTAATATTTCTAATATTTTGAAATCCTCAACTATTTTTAAATCAGTCTTATTTTTGAATTGTTGAATATTATTTCAAACTGTTCCATTAAACAAATAATCATATTGACCAAGATAAATATTTCTTTCTCGATAACTTTTAATATCTACTTTATTTGTATTAATATTTTCATTTATTAATAAAGTTCCCTCATATTTTTTATAATGTCCTGATAAAATTTTTAATAAAGTTGTTTTACCACTCCCACTTTTACCATAAATGAAAGTATTTTTATTAAAGATAAAATTAAAATTATTTAAAGCACACTTATCAGACTTATAACTATATAAATTTTTTGCCTCTATAGTTTTTATTTCTTTGACAATTATTGAACTATCTTTATTTTCACTATTAGCAAAAATAAAACTCAAGGATTTATCTGCAATAATTATTTCTTGTAAATCAAGTATAAAATTAGTTAATTGATTGAAAAAAATATTTATATAAAAACTAATTGATGTATAAAATAAAAGATCTGGTACAGTAAATTTGCTTTGATTTATATAAATTATAGAAATGTAAAATATTAAATAAAAAAAGAATTTATTTAATAATGAAAAAAATAGTTCCGCTTTATTGTTCAAATTAAATATGTGTTTTGTTTCTTTTAAAGTAGCATTAAAGTTTTTATAGTTAACTGATTTAATTTCATCTTCAATATTTTTATATTTTATTTCTTCAAACCCATCAAGTATTTCTCTATAACTATAAGAAAAATTTATTAGTTTTCTCTCTTTCTTTATTTTATATTCTTTTAAAAGATAGAATAAAAAAATTGAAATTGATATAGATATTATATTTTGAATGATAACAATAGTTAATATTAACGGAGAAATTAAAATTAAAAATAGTGACGACATTAAAAAAAGAATTAAGCCCAACGGGAAAGATATTGTTGATTTTACAATAAATTCAGATAGTAGATTAATATGTTCCAATTTTTTCATTCACTCTTCTTTCGAATTTGAATTAAATTTTTCAATTTCTAAATTTATTAATTTCTTTTTATAAAAAAGAAATATAGTTTTACTTACTTTTGACTTAATATTAAAAACTATCTTATTTATAAAATAGGAGACCGCATTTTGGATAATAAACACAATTAAAAAAATTAAAAATAAAAATTTTATGGATTGATTTTCTTTGATGGCAACATTCTCCATATAGATTTTTAAAAAATTGTTTGTAATTAAAATAAGCACATTTAAAATAATGGATATTAAAAATAACATTAATACTTCCGTTTTAAATTTATTAATAAATGTAAATCAATTAAATATTGATTTAGTCTTAAATTTTACTTCCTCAATTTTTTTTGTAATTGATAAAAATCCTTGATAAATACTTTTAAAGTCTTTTTCACTGACCCAAGTTAGGTCTTTTAAATTTGAATCTGCAACTAAAAAAAGATTCTTTCTTTTTTTATAAATAATAATAAAATGTTCATTTCCCTCTTTATTCAATGTATTTAAAACTAACGGATTTGTAATATCCAAATTTTTAAATTCTTCATAATCACATTTATAGGAAGTAAATTCAATATGATAATTATTTAAAAGTTTTTCCATATCATATAAACTTAGCATTTCATCATTAAGAGAATTATCAAATTTAATTTCTTCTATTCCAAAATTTTTATTATGATAATAATTTATTAAAGTCGTTGATACTGCTATTCCACAGTCATTTTCACTTTTTTGTATAGTAAATTTATATTCCAAACTAATCACCATTTAATTAATCGTCAAAAAAATAAAAAAGTTAAATTAAAACTTAACAGCGAATCTTATAAATTCAATATCATCTCATTTTAATTTAACTTTTTTGGGTCTACCTTTAATAAAGAAATTAAATATCAATTCGTCATCTTTAATTTCTGTTAATGTCGCAGAAAATTCTGTAAATATTTCAATTGGTTTTTTTAAAGTAATATAAAAGAAACTGCCAATATTATATTTTAAAATTTCAAATGATTTAACTTTCCTTTCAGCTCCCGCACTTGCAACTTCTAAAATATATGAATCTTCTAAATCATCAATATCATCCAACATATTTGAAATACTTTCATTAGCCTTTATTAATAAATCAAAATCAATATTTTTTTTACTTATATCTCTATTTTCAACTAGAATTTGTAGTACCTTTGAATCAAAATCATTGACAACATTCAATTCATAAAGCAAAAAATCACACTCATTAAGAATATTTTTTATCTTTTCCAAATAGTTGTTTTTAATAATATCTAATGACATATTTACCTCTTTTATAGATTAATTTTATATTATTTTGAGTTAATAAATAAAAAAAGATAATGATTTTCATTTTAGAAATCAAATGAAAGTTGTTCATCATCTTTTAATTTATCTGTAACTTTTAATTTATTAAATATTTCAATTTGAGTTTGGGTTACCTGGGTTCTCATTTTTAAATCATTAACACTTGTAATTTGTCTTTCTTTTCTGGCATTAACAATTGAATTAGCCACAGCAACACCTAAAGAATCAATTACATTAAATGATGGTACTAATATTTTTTTTCCATCATTATTTTTTGTAATAACAAATTTCTCTCCCTCTGAAATATTAAAATCAATATTTGAGATTTCAATCCCTCTTGCAAACATTTCTAAAATAACTTCATAAATTGTTATTAAAGCATTTTCCTTTGCAGTTACAGGTAATTTATTGTTTTGTCGATATTTAATATCTTCAATAGTTTTAACTACTGCATCTTTTCCTTTTAGTACAGTTTCCAAATCAAAGAAATCTGCTCTTGTAGAAAATCAAACAGCATAGTATTCTTCAGGATAATATATTTTATATCAAGCTACACGATATGCCATTAACACATAAGCAGTTGCGTGAGCTTTTGGAAACATATATTTTATTTTTAAGCAACTATTAATGTATCATTCAGGAACATTATTTTCTTTCATAAGATTAATTCATTCTTTTGAAAGACCTTTACCTTTTCTAACACTTTCCATAATATTAAATGAAGATGATGAGTCTAAACCTTTTGACATTAAGTAAACCATAATATCATCACGACAACCAATTACTTGTGAAATATTTGCTACACCTTCTTTAATTAAAGATTGAGCATTTCCAACATAAACATCTGTTCCATGACTTAACCCTGAAATTTGTACTAAGTCTGCAAAATTTTGGGGTTTTGTTTCTTTTAACATATTTCTAACAAATTGAGTTCCAAATTCAGGAAGTCCAATTGCTCCAGTAGTTTCACCAAGAATTGAATCAGCATCAATTTTTAATGCTGATAATTCTGAAAATAAAGAATAAACGGCTTTATCATCTGTTGGAACTTTAATTGGATCAAATCCTGTTAAATCATAAAGCATTCTTAATGCAGTTGGATCAACGTGACCTAAAATATCCATTTTTAATAAATTATCGTGAATTGAGTGAAAGTCAAAATGAGTCGTTTTTCAATCACTTTCATTATCATCAGCTGGATAATTTACTGGAGTAAAATCTTCAATCTCATATTCTTTAGGTAAAATAATAATTCCACCTGGATGTTGTCCTGTTGTTCTTTTAACTCCAGTAGAAAGTGAAGCAAGACGTTCAATTTCAGCCTTTCTAATTAAATCAATATTCTGACTTTGCTTTTCAAAATAACCAAGTGTAAAACCATAGGCTGTTTTTTCTGCAACAGTAGAAATTGTCCCAGCTCTAAAAACATTATTCTCTCCAAAAATTTCTTTTGTGAAGTTATGTGCAATTGGTTGATACTCTCCAGAAAAATTTAAATCAATATCTGGAACTTTATCTCCATCAAAACCCAAAAAAGTTTCAAAAGGAATATCATGGCCATCACCTAATAATTTTGTATTACATTTTGGACATAATTTTTCTGGTAAATCATAACCACATTTAATTTCTTCTGGTGTTTCAAAATCTGAATATTTACATTCAATACATCTATAGTGTGGTTTTAATGGGTTAACTTCTGTAATCAGTGATGCAGTTGCAACAAATGAACTTCCCACAGAGCCACGACTTCCCACTAAATAACCATCATCATTTGATTTTTTAACAAGTAAATGACTAATTCAATAAACAACAGCAAAACCATGTTTAATAATTGAAAGTAATTCTTTTTCCAATCTCTCTTTTACAATTTCTGGTAATAGTTCTCCATAAAGTGATTTTGCATTTTTATAACATTCATCTGTTAAAAGTTTATCAACATTTTCAATATTTGGAGGATAAGATCCAGTTTTAATTGGAACTATATTGGCATCAATTAAATCTGCAATTTTATTTGGATTTTCAATAACAATTTCATTAATTAATTCACTATTTTCTAATCAATTAAATTCTTCTAACATTTCTTTTGTTGTTCTCAAATGTTGATCTGGATTATCTTTAACTCTTTGTTTAAAGTCATAAAGAGGATGATATGCTCCACCTAATCCTTTTGTATTAATATAAATATCTCTAATTTTTTTAAGTTCTGGATCAACATAATGTGCATCACTTGTTGCAACAATTGTTTTATTTAATTTTTTTGCAACTTCAATAATTTTAAGAATAATAGTTTTTAATTCATCCATTGTTAAATCTTCTGTTTGAATTAATTTTTTATAAACACTTAGTGGTTGAATTTCAATATAGTCAAAAAAATCTATAGACTCTTCCAACATTTTAAAGGTACCTGTTCTTGCATTTTCAAATACTAAACCATTAACACAACCACTTCCAACTAAAATATTATTTTTACTTTTAATTTCTAAAATCTTAGATTGAAAAACTTTTGGCGATCCTAAAAAACTTTCTGTATGAGAATAAGAAATTAATTTATATAAATCCTTTAAACCTTGTTGATTTTTTACTAAAACATTAATGTGATATCCTCTTGACCTTTTAAAGTTTTCATTTTCATATTTACTTTTATTAAACTTATTTCAATCGCTGTCAACATCAATTGAAGTTATTTTTTTAGCCTCAGTTCACATATGTTCGTACATATTAGTTAAAACTTCTGCATCGTAATCGGCACGGTGAGCTATTTTTTCATCATAAAGAATTTGATATGCTTTTGCAACAGTTCCTAGTCGATGATTTTTTAATCTTGGTTGTAAAAGTCTTCCTAATGCTAGTGTATCAATAATTGTGTTCTTTAATTCACCATAACCAAGTTTTTTAGCAAAACTTTGTAAGAAGTTAAAGTCGAAATTAGCATTGTGAGCTATTAAAATTCCATCTTCTATAATTTCCATTATATTTTTAAATTCCACTTCAATTGAATTTTTATCTTCTAACATTTCAGTTGTGATACCAGTTAAATCAGTTGTAAATTTTTTTAATGGCTTTTTAGGTTTAATTAAAATATCATATTTTTTTGAAGTACCTTTAGCATAATCATAAACATTAGCTCCAAATTCAATTATTTCATCAAACTCAGGTGATAAACCAGTTGTTTCTAAGTCAAAGACAACAAATTTGGCCTCTCTTAATTTTTTACCAGTTGGGTTTTTTATAATTCATGAGTCATCATTTAACATCACAAGTTCACTACCATAAATTAATTTAAGTTTTTCTTCTTCACTTACACCCTTATTAGCGCTTAATAAAGAATAATATGCATCAGGAAAAGTTTGAACATTTAAATGATCTGTTATTGCAATTGCTTTTCAACCAAATCTTTTTGCACAATCAATATAATCTTTAGCACTACTTACTCCATCCATTACTGACATTTTTGTATGTGTATGAAGTTCGACTCTTTTAACTTTTGATTCATCTTTTCGATAAACTGTTTTGGATTCAATCTTTTTATATTTGCTAATATAAAAAATATAACTCTTATCAAAAGATGAATAATTAAAATTACCATTAAATGAAACTCAATCACCTTTATTTATAATTTGGTTTTCAAAACCAATTAAAGAATTTTTTGTTTCTTCTGTTATCTCATCAAAAAAAGTTGGTTCGTTATTTCTTTGGAAAAAAATACACATTACAGATGAAGTTCCATCTGTAATTGCAATATTATAAACATTTCTTCCTGCTTTTGATTTTCTTACATTTTTGGAAATTACTTGCCCATGAATTGTTACATTTTGTGCGTCTTCTTCAAGATCAACTATTGATTCATAAGTTGCTATATTTAAAATATCATTATTTGATTTATATTTTTGTCTTGAAGGTGATGTATAAGAATTAATATCAGTATTACTTTTTTGAGTATTTGCAATATAATGTGAAGCCTTTTCATATTTTTCTCTAATTGATTCTAAAACATCAGTTTCTAAATTTTCCTTAACTCTAATCTTTAAGTCAAGATTTCTAAAACCATATTTTAATAATTTATTTTTATAATACTCTTTATGTTCTTCTAAAAGAGATTTTTCAGTTTCATTAGATACATTAAAGAATACCATTCTGTGTTCTTTTGAATAGTCAACATTTGAAGGTGTCAAAATTTTAATTGTTCCAGTTTTAACTTCTGCTTTTTGCTCTTTAACATACTCAATATGATTTCAAATTAATTCTTTTGAATATAATTCACTGTCTACTCAAAAATTTAATTTTGTAGAAACTAAAGTATTTGTTAACATAATACTTTCAATTTTATGTAATAAATGAATAGGTAAAAAATCTTTAAGTTTAATAAAGACTCTTAATTTATTTGCACTTTGACTAAACTCAGCTTCTTGATAAAAATGGGCTTCACTAAAATATGATTCTTCTTCTTCGCTTAAAAAAATATTTAAGCTCTCAAACATATCTTTAACTTGTTTATGCATATTTTTCACCCCTTCTTATATTTATACTATGAAATCTTTAATTGTTATCATTATAAATAACAATAAAAATAAAATAGCTCCAGTTGCATTTACAACTACTTTGTATTTTGTTGGTAATTCTTTTCTTAGAATCATTTCTATAAAATTTTCTAATAATCTATATCCATCAAGTGGTGGAATAAAAATTAAATTTAAAATAAATAGATTAGCACTAATTGTAGCTACATAAATAAAGAATTGCTCTGGGCTTGAAAGTAAAGTTGCTGTTTGCTTAGCAACCCCAACTGGACCAACTAAATTTGAAAATTTTCCTGTAAAAATATTTCCAAAAGCTTCTAAAATTGAAATTGAAGCTTTAAAAGTTTCACCTCAACCAGCTCCATAAGCTTGAGCTGTACTTTTGTAAATTCTATTTGGTGCACTTATTCCAATACTACTTGCAGGTTCAATATCAGTTAATGTAGTTAATTCTCCCTTTTTATATGCATCTAAAGCAATTCCAGTATATGGATCTACTTTTTTATATAAAAATTGAATTTGCACTTCTTCTTTGTCTTTTGAACGAGATAAATTATCAATAAAGTTATAAACAGTTTTTTTATAACTTACAGCTTTTTGATTATTAACTTCATTAATTTTTGCATCACATTCCTTTAAATTATTAGGTTCATTACAGATATTGTCAAAAAGAACAACTTCTTTATCATCCTCTTTTGCAATCATTTTTCAACCTCAAATAATATATTCTTGACCAATATAGTTAACATCAATATTATTATCTTTTTCCTTTTTTAAAATAGAAGTTGCAGCAACTTTATTTTGATCATAAATTGCTCCAAAATAAGTCATATCATTTTTTTTAACACCCACTGATGCAAAAATTGTTGTAAATAAAAGCAAAGCAACAAATAAGTTCATAGCAGGTCCTGCTAAGATGAAAAACATTTTTTTTCATCTAGCAATATAATCTAATTTTCTTTCATCAGGAACTTCTTCATCTTCTCTATCTTTTGGTGGGTCAGCTTTGTCTGATGCAATCGAGCAATATCCCCCTAAAGGAAAGGCTCTAACTGAAATTCAAGTCTCCTTACCTTTAATTACAAAAAGTCTTGGTCCAAATCCAATTGAAAATTCATATACATAAGCTTTAGCAATTTTAGCAACAATTAAATGTCCTAATTCATGAATAGTAATTAATAAAAGCATAACTATTATTCCAATAAAGAAAGCTAATACTACCATTCCTCCACTAACTTCATTCATAATTTATCCCTCAATTCTTTTAATTGTTAATTGTCTAATAATTTTGTCATAATTGACTATTTGTTCATAATCTATTAATTCAATGTTTTCGCATTCTTGAAATATTTTTTCAACTATATCAGTAATTTGAAAAAAGTTAATTTTTTTCTTTAAAAAATAATCAACACAAACTTCATTTGCAGCGTTTAAAGCAATTGCTTTTGAGTTTTTTAACTCTAAACATTGTAAAGCAAAAGCAATTGGTTTAAATCTCTTTTGGTCAATTTCTTTTAAATCTAACCTTATTAAATCATTAAAATCAATCTCTTTTTGCTTATAATATGAATTTTTTTTAGGATAATGTAAAAAGTAATTTATAACTTGCTTCATATCAGGTATAGAAAGTTGAGCTTTTATTGATCCATCATTATAACCAACCATTGAGTGAATTATTGATTGAGGATGCAATAAAGTTATAATATTTTTAATTCCAAATAAATGATAAGCTTCTAAAATTTCAAATGCCTTATTAAACATCGTTGAACTATCAACAGTTATTTTTTGACCCATATTTCAATTAGGATGTTTTAAAGCCTGATCTAAAGTAACTTTTTTTGTTTCTTCTAATGTTAAATTTCTAAAGCTGCCCCCTGATGCTGTAATAAATAATGCTTTTGGTATATTTTCTTTTTCTAAACATTGAAAAATAGCACAGTGCTCAGAATCTAAAGGATATATTTTAGTTTTACTTTTTTTTAACATTTCATTTATTAAATTTCCAGCAGTAACAAATGATTCTTTATTTGCATTTAATAAAACTAAGTTACTTTCAATTGCTTTTAAAGTAACTTGTAAACCATAAAAACCGCTTAAAGCATTAATTATAATTTGATCATCTTTGCTTAATATATTTAAAATATCGTCAGATAAAAATTCTACATTTGGATATTTTAGTTTTAAATAATTTAATTCTTTTTTAGAATAGACCTTTTTAATGGTTGGAAAAGAAAGTAAAAAAGATTCAATTTTTGAATCATTTTCTCCTACACTAAGAGCTGTTAAATTAAATTTATCTTTACTTTCTTGCAATAATTCTATACATTGCTGACCAATGCTTCCTGAAGCTCCAAATAATACTATATTTTTCACTGTTCTAAGCAACACTAGAAATAAAGATAAATAAGACAAACAATGAAAATAAAATTGAATCCATTCGGTCTAAAGCTCCACCATGACCAGGAATTAAATTTGAATAATCTTTAATATTTACTTGTCTTTTAACTCATGAAAATAATAAATCTCCAAATAAACCAATTATTGGAAAAACTAATGCTAATAAAATATAAACAATTATTTCAAGTGCCATTGATCGACCACCCAATGATTGCATTGGTTCTTTTAATGGTTGGAAGTCTTGTAATGGTGGTGTAAACTTGAAAATCATTGCAAAAATAATTCCAGAAGTTGCAGCTACTCCAAGACCGATTAAAGCACCTTCTCAAGTTTTTTTAGGACTAATATTTGGGCTTAATTTAGTTTTACCAAATCTCATTCCCCCAATATATTGGAATGAATCACTTAAGATAATCATCATTCAAATTCAAACTATTGTAACAAATGAGAATCTCGCACTTATTTTAATTTCATTAGTTTCTGGATTAACAGTTTCAATTAATCCTAAAGAAGAAATTGAAAAGGCTTTTAATCCCATAATTATAATCATTGTCATAATAAAATTAATTAAAGCACTTTTAATATCAATTCTTTTATCTGCAAATCCAATTATAATTGTCACTATTAAATAACTTGTAACTAACACTGGAAATTGTCATAATTGTAATCAAGTTTCTAAGCTCATCTCAGTATAAAATGAAAAATTATACATATTAAAACTTAAAGGAAAAATGAACATTATTGTTGCAAATGTAATCATTAAAACTTGATAATATCAATTTTTAAAACCCATTGTTTTATTCATCTCAAACATACATATTCCAAGTAAACCTACTGTTAAAATTATTGAAGTATATGATGCAGCGTCTGCATTTAAATCTGTATAAGATTTTAATGATGTATATATTGCCCCTGATACAACAAAACCTAAAAGTAATGCCAACAAGACTATTGTTGAAAGAACTCGCACTTTAAAATTACGTTTAGCAGATGGTAGTTTAAAACGGTTATTGCCAATATCACCATTAATTTCAGGAGAAATTTCAGCTGTTTCAGTTATTTCAAATTCATTTTTATCTTTATTTTTTTTCATCTTTAATAACCCCAAATCTCCTATTTCTATTATTATATTCTTGAATAGCTAATTTTAAATCGCTTTCTTTAAAGTCTGGTCAATATGTATTTATAAAATATAATTCTGCATATGCTAATTGAAGTAACATAAAATTACTTAATCTTTTTTCTCCACCAGTTCTAATTAATAAATCTATTTGTGGAGTATCTTTTGTATATAAATTATTTAAAATTGTATTAATAGAAAAGTTATCAAGTGATAATTTTTTACTATTAATATCATTAAACACTATTTTAAAACAATTTTCTACCTCTTCAAATGAACCATAATCCAAAGCAATATGAAGAGTTATCTGATTTGCATCTTTAGTCTTTGCTTCCATTTCTTCAATAGCTTTGCGAGTCTTCAAAGGTACTTTACTTCTTCTTCCAATTCAAACAACTTTAATACCTTCTTGTAAATATTTTTCTTGTTCTTTTTTTGAAAAAATTTCAGATGGAAATTGCATTAAATAATTAACTTCTTGTAAAGGTCTGTTTCAATTTTCTGTCGAAAAGCAAAACATTGAAATATATTTTATACCATAACTTTTAGCAGCTAAAATTGTTGGATAAATATTTTCCATTCCAATTTTATGGCCATAAGTTCTTTGTTTATTTCTTTCTTTTGCTCATCTTCCATTACCATCAAGAATAAAAGCAATATGTTCTAATTTTTTAATGAATATCCCTCTTTTTTATTTAACTATTTGTAATTCTCTAAAGGGTGTAGTTAAAAATTCATAGCCACTTTTTGTAACTAAAATATCATCTTCAATTCTTACTCCCCCAATTCCAGGAATGTATATTCCTGGTTCAACAGTTACACACATTCCCTCTTGTAGTGTTTTGTCACCAGCAGCTGAATTATATGGTTCTTCATGAATTTCAATACCCAAACCATGACCAGTTCCATGAGTGAAATATTTACCATAACCTTTTGATTCAATATAGTCAAAACAAATTTTATGTACTTCATTTCCACTAATACCTGGTTTAATACTTTCAATTCCCAATTGTTGTGATTGATAAACTATTTCATAGATTTCTTTCAACTTTGCATTATTAGAATTGCCAACAGCAAATGTTCTTGTTTGATCTGAACAATAACCATTATAATAACATCCCATATCTAATGTTACAAAATCACCTTCTGCAATTTTTTTATCAGTTGGTACTGCATGAGGCATACTGCCATTTTCTCCACTAGCTACAATTGTGTCAAAACTTAATTTTTCAGCTCCATTTTTTAAAAATGAATCACTTACAAATCTTGCTAATTCTTTTTCACTAATACCTGGTTTAACAAAATCCAATACTTCTAAAAAAACTTTATGAGTAATATCACAAGCTCCTTTAATTTGATCAATTTCTCATTTATCTTTTACCATTCTGATTGCATCAAAATTATGTGATACAACTTCGGCTTTCAAATTTTTTTGAAAAATTTGAGCTTCCTTTACAAAAACTCAATCACTTTCATAGACAATTGTTTTAACATTATTTTCTTTTATTATATTATTTAATAAATCATATAATTTTCCAAATTCTATTATTTCATCAATATTTGTTAATAGTTTTGAATTTCTAGCAGCTGTAATATATCTACCATCTACAAATAAATAAGACTTATTCTTTGTATATAAAATATACCCAAGTGATGAGTGAAATCTTGAAAATCAATATCTATTTTGAGGTGAATATAATAAAATTGCATCTGCTTCAATTTCTTTTAAAATTTTATTTAATAAGTCTTTTTTCATTGTTAATAACTCCTTATATATAACTATACAAAAAAAGGGATAAAAAACCTTATAAAAAGTATTTTTTTATCCCCTATTTTTTTTGTTTATGAACTTGGTGTGAATTACATTTAAAGCAATGTTTTTTAACTTCAATTTTTTCTTTTCTTTTGTCGTTTTTTGCTATGTAATTTTCTTCTTTACAAGTTGCACAACGTAAAATAACTCCTTCACGCATAGTCTTAAGCCTCCTCTTGATAATCTTTTTTAGATAATAAGCAAATTAATAATACCAAAAAAATATCACTAATTCTTAGTTTTTTTTAAAATTTAATACCTTTTCAGCTGAAATATATTACGCAGACCTTTAAAACTTTTAAAAAAATATTTCAAAAAATTTGAAAATATTGTTGTAATTATAACTATATGTAGTATTATCTATATAGATAGTTATCTATATAGATAATATCTATAAGGAGGAAATATGTTAGGATTTAATTCATTATGTACTTGTGAAGTATGTACTTGTACAAATTGTCAATGTGGAAAATAAAAAAATAGAGTTCTTTTAATTAAGAGCTCTATTTTTTTTCATTGCAATTTGAACAAATTAATAAATTCTTTTCAACTTGAATTTCAGAAACAAACAATTTTAATTCATCAATTATTTGATTATTAATTTTATAACTTTTAGAATTCTTTTCCTTAAGAGAAGTTATTAAACCAACCTTTTCTAACATTTTCATATGATAACTTAATGTTGGTTGTGTTATGTTTAAATTAACCAAAATATTTTGAGCACATTTAGTACAACCACAATCACAAATCATATTAATTATTTGTAATCTTGTTGGATCACCAAGTGTTTTAAATATTTCTGCAAATTCTATGTATTTTTCTTTCATAATTATTCTCCTTAAAAAAATCTTTTAACTAAGATTAACCAAATTATACCAATTTTTAAAAATATTTATCTTTTGCAATTTTTAAATAAATAAAGCAATAATGCTTAAATATGTGTAAAATAATAATAGTAATTTAGGAGTGATAAAAGTGAGAAAATTACTTAATGTAATTTCAGCAACAGCATTAGTTGGAACATCAACTTTAGTTGTTGTTTCATGTAGTTCAAACAAAAAATTTAACGAATTTAAAGGTTGAATTGATAATAAAGAATCATTTATTCTATATATGGGTGCAGATGATTGTCCACATTGTAAGGACTTTGATAATGCTAAAAAAGATTATAGTGATAAATTCAATTCAAAAATGAATGAGTTAAATACTAGTTATGAGCAAAAAGTTATAAGACAAGGAATAAGTTATCCAGATTCTATGACTGCTTATGGTGAAAAACTAAATAATAAAGTAGATTTTAGAGAATTTAAAACAGAAGAAGTTCAAAATAAATTTAATGAAAAGTGAAGTAAAAACATCTTAGATTGAATGATTGAAGAAGTAACTCAAATTTATAAAACTAAGGTTTTTGGAAATACTGAAACTAAAGAAAAAATCGCATACAATGAATCTAAAAAGAAAGTTAAAACTTACTTCAATAATAACAATGGTGTACCAATGTTCATTGTTATTAGAAATGGTAAATTAGTAACTTGAGAAGTTGGATTTGGAAAATCAGAGCAAGGATGAACAGAAAAAATAATTGATGAATTATTTGAACCATTGATTACTGCAATGAACAACAGTGATCAAGAAACAGTATTTATTGATAAAGTTAATAAAGGTCAATCTACTGGTGGAGGAGAAACACCTGACCCTGACCCTGGAACAGATCCAGGTACTGAACCTGGAACAGATAGTAGAAAACAATTATATCAATTTAATTATTCACTTGATAACTTAGAGCTAATTAATAATTATTCAAATAAATAAAAAGAGTAGTCAGAAACAGTAAATTTGTTTCTTGAACTACTTTTTTATTTCAAGATTATAAATTTATAACTTCATTTGGTGTTTTCATATTTAATAAGGCCGAAACTACATTCTCAATTTTTAAAAATTTCATTTTAATTTTTTTATCATCTTCCAGAAATGCTCTTGCTAAAAAATTATCCTCATAAAAGTTTGGTGCAATTAATAAAACAAGTTTGTGCTTATTAAACATTTCATCATCTTTAAGGTGTCTAACAATAGGAAATAATTCTCTTGCAGTTAAATCTGCAGAGCCAGATATTAATGTAACTTCAATAGGAAAATTTATCAGATCGCTTAAAAATACTATATCCGGTCTATTTCCTGTGGCATGGTTAAAAGGTATTCCTTCATCATCACATAAATAATTAGGCATAACACTAGAATCAGGAAATTTCTTTTTAAAAACAACTGAAGTTAAAAATTCTAGTCTTGTCGGTTCCAACATATCTTTTAGTACAAAATTTTCACTTGGAGCTTTTTTCCTCATTTTTTTGAATTCTTCATTTAATTCTTCAAAAGAAAGCTCATTTCCGAATTTAACCAAAAATTCTTGTTTTTTTTCAATAAGATTTTTATCAATTCCTGTTTTTTTACATTCAAAAAGTTCAAGAATTTTATTATCAAGTTTTCCATAAAATTTAAAATAATCTTTTTCATTATTTATAGTATCTTCTGAATCCATACTTAAGATATGATTTATTACATCACGATTGGAACTATTTCAATCTATGAATTTTCCCATACCTCGAAGAGATATAAGTCCTGATTCTCTCATTTTTCTTATATATTCATCAGTTGATTCATTAAAAATCTTTGTAAGTTTTATATAATTTCCCATAGTTTCAAAGTTAGTGTCTAAATATTTTAATATTTCACAATATATATTTTCCTTAGTATATTTATTTTTTGGAATTTCTTTTCTTATTTTAATTATAAAATTAGACAATAACTCCGTATCATCGTCTTTTCAACATAAAAAAATTGGTATTTCTAATCTTGAAATTCCTACAAAATCCTCATTTAAAATTTTTCTCATTTTCTTTATAGTATCTAAAAGTAAAATTAAAGGTTTATTACTGTTTAAATTTTTTCTATATAAGTTATTAGTTTTATATTTTGATAGTATTATAGAATAAGAAGCAAAAATATCAAATTGTTCTTCATTTTCAAAAGCTTTAATAAGAAATTCACCTAATTCAGATATTTCTATTTTTTCTCCAATTTTATAATAAAGTAAACCTCATTCTTTCATTAGTTTATAAAAAGTGTCAAATCTTGAAGGCCAACCTTTATCAAAACCAGCCTCTTTATGATTTTGTGGAGAATTCATTATAATTTCCTCAATTTGTTCTTTATTAAATTTATTTTCACTTTGATAAATTAATTTAAACTTTTCATTTTTACTAATAAAAAAAGGCTTGTATATTTTTTCCTTAATTATATCTTCAAGAATTTCATTGATTACTTCATTAGTTAAAATTTCCCCAGATTTTTTTTTAATAATTTTTAAAAACGACGGAATTCTTTGGGGATTTCTCATTGTCGTAGAAAATGACAATGGCTTATATTTATATGGTTTAATATTTTTCATAATTTGTTACAAATATCTCCTCACTATTTTTTATTGAATTATTGTGCGAGCTAATAAAATTACTTTTTAATATTTTTGAAATATATTTTGACCTTCATTTTTCGAAAAAAATATTTTGCTTACCTTTATGGATTGAAAGATTTGTAATTCCAAACTTATAGCCCTTAGAATTTAGTAAATCTAAAAACTCATATAATTCTTTTTCCTTTCCCTCGTCTCAAAACTTATTGTATTCGCTTTTAGAAATTAAATATGGGGGATCTAAAAATATAAAAACCTCTTCTGATTTGTACTTACTTAATATACTTTCTTCTAAGAAATTTTTATAATCCATACAATAAAATTCAATTTGAGTTTTATTTTCATTTACTCAATCAAAATATCAATTAAGAGCCCTTGCAGTTGTATTGTTAAAATCAACATTTCCAACAGGTAAGTTAAACTGACTTGATGAATTAAATCTTATCATATGATTAAATCCATAAACCAATAATAAATATAACAAATCAATTTTTTTATTTAAATTAAATTTTTCCTTTAACTTAATATAACTTTTTTTATTTAAAACCGAGTAATAAGTTTTAGGAAACTCATCTTTTAAAATTTTTGTTGGCATATTTATATCAAAAAACGATGAAGATAAACCAAATTTTTCAATATCCTTTTTAATTCTTCTAAAAAATTCAATTTTTTTTCCAGAATTTTTAAATAAATATTTGTGAATGTTAATAACATTTTTATCAAAATCATTAAGTATAAAGGAATTTGCAGTTATATTCATTGCAGAACTTCCACCACCCAAAAAAGGCTCAACTCAAACATCAATTTTTTCTGGAATTAAAATCTTTATTTGATCTATTACTTTATATTTATCACCAACATAAAATAATGGGCTTCTTTTTGTATTTTTTACTATCATTATTTAGCCACCTTTACTATAAATAAATACTCAATATGATTTTTAAATTCTGTTTTGCCAGAAGAAAAAAATTTATGAGGAATTTCAAAAATTTTTACTTTACCTTTAGATTTTAATATATCCAAAATTGCTTCATAACTTATTTTATTTTTAGAAGAACTGCTTTTTGGATTAAATGTATTATTATATGTAACTACAATATATTTACATACTGCAATGTCTATTAAATTTTTAAATGCGATGTTAGCTGTACATCTTGAAAATAAACTCATGTTTTCTGGCTTAGGTTTTAGTGCTTCCCCAAAAAGCTCAGGTTTATCTCATTTTGTTATTGTTTCAAGTAAGTGATAAAATCTAGAATATTGTCTTGAGTTATAAGGTGGGTCTATAAATAAAATATCAGCATTTATTTTTTTTATTAATTCATTTGCATCTTCTCTATAAATTTTTATTTTTTTATTTAGAGTTGAACCCTCAGGGCAAATTAAAGAAAACTTAAACTTCTGTTTCAAATTGGGAATATTTTTTTTCAAAAAGGCCTCATAATGCCCTACTGTATTTGCAACTTTATCAAGAGAGAAAATTAAAGATGCAATAAGAATATTTTTTTCTCTTAGGTTTAAGAAATCACTAAGGAATTTTTTTTCTATATCTTCTCTTATTCAACCAATTTTTTTACTATCATTTTTTTCAAAATATTTGTTACCAAAATTTTTTGAAAAAAAATTTTCGGGTAAAGAATTAGAATCCAATTTTTTGTATTCTAATTCTAAGTTTTCAATTTTTTTTGCATCATAATCTTGCTTTCCTCAAAAACCTTCAAAAATTGAATTATTAGAATAAAGAAAATCATTTACAATTATTAAGTCAAACTCTTCTTTTAAAGCATTTGCAACAGAACCTGTTCCAGCAAAAATATCACAAAATATTTTTCCAGAACAATTATTTCTTATGTACTTTTTTATTTCAATAATAAGGCGTTGTTTACTTCCTGTATATCTTCTATTCTCTATTTTAAACATATTTCCTCTTTCATCAAACATATTTTTATTATAAATTAAGTAATACTCTAACTATGTTTTGAAATATAATAAACTTTGGGTTTTTTAATTACTTTTCTGTACCAATATATAAAGCTATTTTTATATTTTTTAAATTTCTATATCCACATTTCAAATTAGTTTAAATAAGTAAACATTTCATCAATCAACTTCTCCTGCTAATAGTCCATATTCTTTCTTATATTCTTCTTGACCATCAATAAAAGTTATTACAAGATATGAACTATCCTTTTGTCCTATTCCAATGCAAGTTCAACCTTTAACTATGCTCTTATCAATTTTATCTACAAGCTTTCCATTATAGTCATAAATTTTTACTATATTTGGATCTTTCTCTCCACAAGATACTACGATAGTGCTTGTAGAAGCTGATAAACCCATAATTGCAAATAAACTTAAAAATTTTTTCATTGGTTTTATACCTCTTTGTTTTAACATATTTATTATAAATGATTAAAAAAGAAAAAAAACACTTAATAAAGTGTTTTTTTAATCAAGTCCGTAATAATGGTCCCCGGGGCCGGACTTGAACCGGCACGACCGCTTAAAGTCGCTGGATTTTAAGTCCAGTGCGTCTACCAATTCCGCCACCCGGGGATTAATAATAAAAATAAATGGTGTCCCGTATAAGACTTGAACTTATGACCCACTGGTTAAAAGCCAGTTGCTCTACCGACTGAGCTAACGAGACGTTAATAATAAAAATAAATGGCTGGGCTAGCAGGATTCGAACCGGCGCATGAGGGAGTCAAAGTCCCTTGCCTTACCGCTTGGCTATAGCCCAATTACTGGTGGGGAGTGACGGATTCGAACCGCCGAACCGTAAGGAGATGGTTTACAGCCACCCGCGTTTAGCCACTTCGCTAACTCCCCATGATATAAAATTGTGGTGCTGACTAAAGGACTTGAACCTTCGACCTATTGATTACTAGTCAATTGCTCTACCAACTGAGCTAAGTCAGCAATTATCCTTTTTTGTAAAAGTAAGAACCTTTTCAATTATACAAAAAAAAAGAATATAAAGTCAATAATTTTTAAAAAAAATAAAAAAAAGCACTCTGGGCGGAGCACTTATTTAAAACTTCTAGAATAGCTAATATTATAAATCTAAATAATTATGTTCATTTGATAGGGCTAAATAAACATTATGGGCTAATGATTTTTAAAACTATTCCAGACATAATTATTATATTTTAAAAATTATTTAATTTCAATGGTTATTAATTGAAAATTTAAAATTATTAGATATCATCAACAGTTAATAGTTTTAAAATTAATTTCTCATTGTGAGCATTATCATTTATTAAAATTAAATCTTGAGCCTTTTGTTGAAATTCTTCAATACTATCTCTATTTGTATATAATGTCATTACAGTTTCGCCTTTTTTAACAAACTCATTTGTAGTTTTATTTAAATAGATTCCTGCTGCAAAATCAATGCTTTCTTCTTTTGTAGCTCTTCCAGCTCCCAAATGCATTGAAAGATAGCCTAATTCATCTGCTGATGAAAAAGCTACATACCCTTCTTTTTTTGCTTTAATTTCAATCACATGCTTAGTTGAGAAATTTTTTTCATAGTCCAAAATGACGCTAAAATCGCCATTTTGGGCTCCTATAAAGTCTCTAAGCAAGTGAGCGGCACTATTATCATTCAAAACCTTGGTTAATTCAATTTTGGCTGTTTTTAGGTCTTTAAAAACTTTATTTTGTACCAATGTTAAACCAGCTGCAGTTATACATAATTCAATTAAGTCTTTTGGTCCCTTTCCGTTTAAAGTATCTCAAGCTTCTTTAACTTCAATAGCATTACCAATAGCTCTTCCTAATGGTTGATCCATATTGGTTATCATTACACTAACATTTCTTTTATGTTCTTTTCCAATTGCTATCATTGCTTTTGATAAAGCAATAGCACTTTTTAGATCTTTCATAAAAGCCCCACTACCCATTTTTACATCTAAAATAATGCTATCTGCAGGGATTACAAGTTTTTTTGACATAATACTTGAAGCTATTAAAGGGATTGAATCTACTGTCCCTGTAACATCTCTTAAGGCATATAATTTTTTATCAGCTGGTACAATATCACTTGATTGACTCATAATTGAAATACCAACAGTATTTAAAATTTCTTTAAATTTCTCTTCACTAATTTCACCAGTTCACCCTGGACAACTTTCAAGTTTATCAATTGTTCCCCCAGTTTGACCTAAACCTCGCCCTGATAATTTAGCTACCTTAACACCAAACTTTGCAACTAGAGGTGAAAAGATTAAACTTGTTTTATCTCCAATTCCACCAGTTGAGTGTTTATCTGCTTTTAAACCCTTAACACCATCTAAATTATAAGTGATTCCAGAGTTAATCATTGCTTGTGTAAAATTGGCAATTTCAGATGAACTCATTCCATTGAATCAAATTGCCATATTAAAGGCCGCCATTTGATAGTCTTTTAATGTGTTATTAACAAAAGAATTAACCACTCAAAAAATTTCTTGAGAAGTTAATTCTTTTTTATTTTTCTTTTTATTTATAATTTCTGCAAAATTCATTCTTATCTCTCCTACTCATATCAATTAATAAAAATTAGTTCTATTTTTTTTATCTACTTTTTTTGGTTTAAGACCTAATTTTTTAGGATCTCAATCTTTATATAAATTAATATTTTTTTCAACTTCTTTTTGTACATTTTTAGTTAGCATTTCAGTTTTCAGTGAAATAAATTTCTCTGGCATCATTGGCTTACCAAAAACTACCTTAATAACAAATCTTCCATGCTTTCTTTTTTGAAATAATTTATATGAATCGATAATTGAAACAGGAACAATTGGTACATATGCCATTTGTGCTAATTTCATACTTGCTGATTGAAACTCTTCTGGTTCTTGCTTTGCACTACGAGTTCCTTCTGGAAAAATAACAACTGTTCTTTTATAATCAGATATTAATTCTTTGGCTTCTTTCATTGCACTTAACGCACTTCTTGGATTGTTTCTATCCAAAGGAATATTATCTGTTAAATTCATAAAATGCTTAAATATTTTAGTTTTTCATAACTCTTGTTTGGCAATAAAAGCAACTGGTTGTTGTAATGAAAAGTCATTAATTGCTAGCATAAGAATTGAATCTAAATTCGATTGATGATTTGGAGCCAATACTATTCCACGATCTAATCAGTTTTCAATTCCTATAACATTAATTTCAACATTAGCTATTTTTAAAACTTTTCTAATCTTCTTTTTAACTCAATTATATCTTCACTCTTCTGAATATAAATTAGGGTCTTGTTTAATTTTTCTTGTAATTTTTTTTGCTTTTGCAGTTACTCTTCAAATACTTCAAGCGTTAGTAAATAATCTTCATTTACTAACATAAGCCATTTCCTTTTTATCCTTATCTTCTTGGGTATTTAATTCTTGCTTTATTTCAATTTCTTGTTTTTTATCTAATTGTTGCATAGTTATTGCCTTTCATAATAATAAGTTGTGAATTCGCTAAAATCCTCTTTATGAGTCATTTTAAATAATAAATTATCTCATTGAGGTGCAAAAACATCTCCTGGATAATTTTGCTTGATAATGCTAATTACTAATTTATCTGCGTAATTTAGTGCACTTTTGTAAATTTGAGAACCGCCAATGATAACAAGTTCTTCTTGACTTAATTGATATTTCTTTAAAATTTCTTCTAAATTATTGGATACTTCTAAATTATTATAACTCTTTTCTAATTCTCTTGAAGTAATTAAAATATTTTTTCTATTAGGCAAGGGTTTTTTTGAAAGTGAATCTCAAGTATTTCTACCCATTAAAATAGTTTTGTTTTTTGTATAATTAATAAAATGTTGCATTTCTTCTTTAATATTTCAAGGTAATTTATTATCTTTGCCAATAATATTGTTTTTGCTTTGTGCTCATATTAAAGAAATCATTAAACTGCAACAGCTCCTTTTATTGTTGGATGACTTTCATAACCTTCTAAAAGAATATCTTCAAATTTAATATCAAAAATAGATTTATTTTTAAAATTAATTTTTAAAGTTGGCAGTTTTTTTGGCTCTCTTGTTAATTGTAATTTTAATTGCTCAATATGATTTGAATAAATATGAGCATCACCAATTGTATGAATAAAATAACGTGCAGTTAAATTACATTCTTTTGCAACTAGTTCCAATAACAAAGAGTAACTTGCAATATTAAAAGGTATTCCTAAAAAAATGTCTCCACTTCTTTGATAAAGTTGTAAATCAATAAAACCATCTTTTGATACATAAAATTGAAATAAGGAATGACATGGTGGTAAAGCCATTTGATTTACCTCAGCAGGGTTTCAAGCAGATATGATATGTCTCCTTGAAAAAGGATTTGTTTTTATATCATTAATTAAATTTTTAAATTGATCTACTCCATTAAAATCTCTTCATTGTTTTCCATAAACAGGACCTAATTGCCCATGTAAATCTGCAAATCTTTTATTTTCTTTAATTTTTTGAACAAATTCTTCTAAACTTTCATTTTGAAAATCCTTAGATTTTTTATAAATTTCATAAGGTCATTCATTTCAAATATTTACTTTATTGTCAACCAAATATTTAATATTAGTATCTCCACTAATAAATCAAAGTATTTCATGAACTATTGCTTTAAAAAATAATTTTTTGGTTGTAACTAAAGGAAAACCATTTCTTAGATCATATCTCGATTGTGTTCCAAATTTTGAAATAGTTCCTGTATTGGTTCTATCATTTCTTCGTTCGCCAGTTTGTAAAACTTCTTCTACTAAATCCAAATATTGTTTCATTTTTTCACCCAATTTATTATATATCAGAATTACAAAAATATATATTAACTATTAATGCATAATACTTTTGAAACTAATTTTATCTAATAAAAAATAAAAAATTCCATACAAATTTAGTATGGAATAATAATTTATAAATTTAAAGCAACTGCTACTGAATAATTTTTTTCATGACTTATTGATAATTCAATATTTTTAAATTTACTATTTTCAATTACTGGTTTACTATTTCGATAAACAATATTTATTTTGTTTACTTCTAATGGTACTTCAAGACATTTAATCAAAGCTTCTTTTGCAGCTCATCTTCCTGAAGCAAATTGCAATTTTGCTTCAGAGCTTTGTAAATCATTTAATAATAATATTTCATCTTGATGTAAAAATTTCTTTAAAAATTTTTCTTCCAAATTTATTCTTTTATTTTCAACAATATCAATTCCAATTTTTGCCATAATTAATTTCAATATCCTTTTGCAAAATTAAAATAATGTTCAATTCAGTAAGTTCCACTATACCCCTTATCATTAACATTTCTTCAAAATTCTTTATCATGATTTATTTTTGCAATATCATTATTTGATGGTTCAACATCTTTTTTAGGACTTTCTGAATCATAAAATTCACCAAGTTTTAATTCACCTGAAGGAGTAATTTCAAATCCCTCAATTAAATAAGTTGCAGTATAAATTGTTGATAAAAAAGGAATTGAGTCTAAATTACTTCTTGTTGTAGCATTAACATAATTAATGTTTTTAAAGAAATTATAATTCTGTTTTGCATTTCTTAAAATTTTTGATAAATATCTTTGATTAGTACTTGTGCCAGAAGCTCCCGATGATGCATCTAATTTATTGGCCAAGGTAATAAATGGATTTGCTTCAATACCATCTTGCTCTGTTTTAACTTGAGCTCACTCATAAAATTTTTCAAACTCTTTCATATCTAATCAACCATCGTGGATTTTTTTGTCATCTTTTCCTGATTCTAGATAATATTGGTCAAAAGCATTTATCAGCTCAACACTTGTAACAGTTGCTTTTTGACTATTTACTCCATTTACAAACATTGTAGAACCCATTAACATCATTTCTGAAGTAAATCTAAATAATGCTCTTGTATCTTGGGGCATAGTTTCAATACATGCAGAAATTGGGAATTGCAATGGATTATTTGTTGCATAACCTTCTGCCATAACATCTTCATACACTAAAAAGAAATTTTTTAAATCCGGTAATGATTGCTTTGAAATTAATTGCATTGCCATAATAGAAAATGGATTAATAACATATTTATTGATACATCCATTTGTATAAGTAAAAGCAAAAACAGGAACTGATGGTAAAGGTGCAGCTATCTTGCGTGATAATGAATACTTTTTATAAGAATTTCCACCAAAAATAGTATCTTTAATTTGTTCTTCTGTCATATTTGAAAAGTTTGTTAACCCGATTTTTTGATTTTCTGTTTGAAATAAAGGAAAAGATAAAAAAAGACTAAAACTCATTGATAATGCCATACCGATGGCAAGACCATTAAAAGTTCCAAGTAAAGTATCAACTTTTCTAACTACTTTCATTTTATTAATTCTTTTCTTAAAAGCTCTATATAAAATTAAACCAATTAGATTGACTATTGTAAAAACAAAAACGCACATAAAAAGATACAGTATTAAACCTGATAATGTCTTTAAAATTTCATATCCTGTTCCTCCAGCACCTACTGGTAATCCAGATTCACTTCCGTTATTTGGTAATAAACCACTGACAAGTTTACCAATTGTATCACCAAAGTAGGAAAAGACATCAACAAGCCTAAGTTTTACCCACAATTGCATTAATAATGGATTCAAAGAGTTTGTTAATAATGCTGGAACAAAAAGTAAGATAATAATAACTATTACTTGTAAAACCAATATATAAAAAGTCACAAAAAAACCTTTTCTCATTCCAAACATAGTACAGCTAATAATAATAGAAAAAGCTAATATATCAAATAGCCATCAAGGTCCTATATTAATCATTTAACTTTCACTCCATTCTTACTAAAATTAATTATACCAATTTTATTATTTTATATTAACCCCTATTTTACTTTATAATTTATCTAGAAAGAGTAAAAAATATGCAAAATTTAAGTTTTAAAAAAGTAACTCAAAAGATATTAAATAAAATTATTGAAGAAAATAAGCAATTTTTAATTCCTTCAAATAATTCAAATATAAAATATTTATTTAAAATTAATGATCTTCTTATTAGTATTTATAATACAAATACATTACTTATTCAAGGAAAAAAAGCTTTAGAATTTAGTTTAAAATATAATTTAAAAGACCATAAAATTAACAAAGTAGTTAATAAATTTATTACATTACCTAATATTGGTTGTGACGAAGTTGGTGTTGGAGACTTTTTTGGTCCTTTAATAACTTGCTGTGCTTATGTTGAAAGGGACTTTGAAATTAAATACCCTACTTTATTAGCAGAAATTACTGATTCAAAAAAAATTACAGATATAAATATCTATAACTTATTTGAAAAAATCAAAGATAAAGTAATTTGAGAGATTTATATTTTGGAAAATAAGAAATATAATCAAGCTTTTGATATTTATAAAAATACTCATATTTTAAAGGCAATCTGTCACAATCAAGCTTTAAAGCGACTTTTTAGAAATAACAATAATCTGAAAGAAATACCTATAATTATGGACCAATTTGCAAGTGAAAAAAATTATTATAATTACTTAATTGATCAAGAAATTATAATTAAAGATATCCACTTTGAAACCAAAGCTGAATCTAAATATCTTTCAGTTGCTTGTGCCAGTATTATTGCAAGATATCACTTTTTAGAAAGCATCAAAGATTTGGAAAAAGAATATAATGTCAAACTGCCTTTAGGAGCTAGTAATAATGTAAAAGAGTATGTTAATAAATATAAAGCTGAGATGAAAGATAAAGTAACAAGTTTTACTAAAATGCATTTCAACAGTAAAAAATAAAAAAACCCTTATTATAGTTAGGGTTTTTTTTATACTCAATGATGGACGCATTGAGTAGGCACTGATAGCGTATTAATAATTTAATACACGAAATACAGAGTGCTAGTAAAACTAACACCTTATTATTATATTCTTAAAAAAAAAAAAAAAATAGAATATAAAATTATTTTTTTAACTTAAAATTATTTTTACTTCTTTTTTAAAAACAAACTCGACTTTTGCTTCATTTAGCATTTTTTTAGCTATTTTATTTTCAATATTTCCCTCATATTTATCAGAAGAATAAACAATTTTTTTGATTCCAGATTGAATAATACTTTTTGTACACTCATTACAAGGAAATAAACTAGTATATATTTCACATCCTCGAACAGATTCTTTTGAAGATAATATTGCGTTCAATTCAGCATGAACTATATATGGATATTTTGTTTTTTCTAATTCGCCTTCTCTTGATCAAGGATAATTATCATCATTTAAACCTCTTGGTAAACCATTATATCCTGTAGAAACAACTTGTTTCAAATCATTAACTATAACACAACCAACTTGAGTTGATGGATCTTTACTTCTCATTGCATTTAGTTGAACCATTGCCAAAAAGTAAGTATCTCAATCTATGTAGTCTTTTCTTTTCTTCATATTTTTAACCTCATTTTGAAATATTACCACTTGCATCAATATATCAATTTCAACCATTTTTTATAATAATTGAGTTTGCTTTTTCAGATGTCATTCAATTTTTCATGACATATAACTGTAATGAACCTACACTATATGGATCATGTGCTGGTGCATAATAACTTATTAAAGAAAATGTAAGTGGCAATAGTAATGAAATAGTTAAAATTATAATTGGTAATATTATTAATTTGTCTAATGTTTCTTTTTTATAAATTAATAGTAAGTAAATACTTGACGAAATTGCAGCTGATGCAATAATCATTATATAAAGGTGAGCTTGAGCTAAAAATAATGGATAAATAACTAAACATAAAATTGGGAAAACCATTCTATTTTTTGAAAATAATTGAATTGGTTCTCTTTTTTTGTCCCAAGTTGTTACTGCCAATACTCCTAAAACACTTGCCATAAAACCTAAACCACCTGAAAAAACTGCTTGTTGAGTTGGAACAGTTGCACTAACAAAGAAACCTACTAATGGATAAGTAATAAATATAGCAATTGCAAACTTAATTGAACCAACTAGACCCTCTGTATATCTTGCTAATTTAATAGCTGATCCAGCTACAAATATTTGAATTAAGGCCATAAAAATACCACTAGAATTTGATGTAAAACCATATGTAAAAATTCTTCATCATTGTTGACCAACAATTGTTAAATTTCTATTTGTTGCTCCAAAAAATAAATCAATTGAAAGCCCGTTTGTTAAAGGAAATCATAATAAACTTAAAACAGCTGTAATTGAAGGCATAATTATGAATATTGCAATTAAAAATATTGATATTGGACTATTTCTATTCATTCTTTGAATTGCTTTTTTGAATTTTAAATTAGAAGATTTTGTTGGATCTTTTAATATTTCAACCATTTCCTCATCAGAAATATAGTCCTCTTTGGTTTCTTTTTCTGGTTCTTCAATAGAATCAATTTTAGAAAAATAAGGTTTTAACTTAATTTTAGTATTTTCTAAATTAGAAACACTAAAAGTTGTTCCTTCCAATTCAATACCAATATCAGAATCACTCAAAGCAATATTTAATATCTCTATTTTTTCTCTTTTTTGTGATTTCAAAGTTTCTTTTATTTCATTTAAGTTTTTATCAGTTGTAACTGGTGAACCCAAAGTTACTCTAATTATTTTAAATTTAGCCTTTGGGTTAATTAAATAAGATACATAATCATTACTATACTTTTCCAAAGCTTTATATTTTTCAACTTTAACAAAATAGTGAACTAAATTCAATTTTAATTGATTAAAATTTATCATAATATACTCACCTATTCTTTAAACATATTGATTTTATCATTAAATTCTTTTGGTAAATCACTTATTAAGTCTAATTTTTCATTAGTTATTGGGTGATTAAATGTCAATCTATAAGCATGAAGATATTGACCAAATTCTTCTTTCATATCTTCTTTAAAAGCATATAAGGGATCTCCTACAACTGGATGCTTAATATATGCCATATGAACTCTAATTTGATGAGTTCGCCCTGTTTCAATAACACAACTTATTTTTGTATGTTTCTCATAACGTTCTAAAACAGTAAAATTTGTAATTGCATGTTTTGAGTTAATATCTGTTGTTGTCATTTTTTTGCGATCACCTTTATGACGACCAATTGGCGCATTAATTTTACCAGCATTTGGTTCAATTACCCCATGAACTAAAGCAATATATTCTTTATGAATTTCATTATTTGCTAACATATTTGTCAGACTTTTATGTGTTTTATCATTTTTGGCAACTATCATCAAACCTGTCGTCATTTTATCAAGTCTATGAACAATCCCTGGTCTTAAAACTCCCCCGATTGAAGATAAGTCTTTTACTTTAAATAATAACCCATTTACTAATGTTCCAGTTGGATTACCAGCTGCTGGGTGGACAACAAGACCATTGGGTTTATTAACTATTAATAAATCTTTGTCTTGATAAACTATTTCAAAATCAATATCTTCTGGTTTTGCTTCCATTTCACTTGGTTCTTTAAAATTCATTTTAATAACATCACCAGATAGTAGATTATGTTTAACACTAACTTCCTGATTATTTACAAGGACATCTTTTGACTCAATTAATTTTTGAACATAACTTCTAGAAAAATCATATTCTTCTTTTAAATACTCAGTTAAGAATTTATCTAATCGTCCTGCATCATGTTCTAATTTAATTTCTAATTGATTCATCAGCTACTCCTTATTTTTATATTCTTTTCATTGTTTTTTAAATTCTTTATTTTTTAATAGGTAATCTTTATATGATAATTTTTCTTCCTTTTTAGTAATTATTTTAGATCAGTATTCTTCAAATAAAATTGTTTTTTTATTATTAATATCACAATAAAATTCATATTTTTCTTGATTTTTTTTCTTCATATTAAATTCAAAAATCTCTAATACTATATATACTATGAAAATTACAACAATAATTCCAACTGCTATTGAAACTCATGCATCAGCTAAATTAAATATAAAACCAGAATCTCATAATTCAAATTCTAAAAAGTCAACAACTCCTCCACTTACTCCATGTTTTGAAATTGGCGCTCAAGCTCTTCCTAATAAATTGGCAATACTTCCTGAAACCATTAAATTAATTGGAATTAGTCAGTATTTATTTTTTATAAAAATAAATACTGCAATTAAAAGTAATGTCACTAGTGCTGCAATTGTAATTGCTAAACTTTTATTATCAGCATTCATACCATAAGCTGCACCAGGATTAATTGTGTAACTAAATCTTATAAAGCCTGGGATAAAATCGACTTTTGTTCCCTCTATTTGCATTTGACTAACAACAATTGCTTTACTAATTCAGTCAAATCCTATTAAAAACACCATTAATGGTAAACACCATATTAATTTAAATTTAAAAATATAATTATAGTTTTTTAAACCTGACTTAATATTAAATAAAAAATCCTTCATTTTTTCTCACCTTAATTTATTACATTAAAACATCTTTGGCAAATATCTTCATTTAATTGATCGAAAATTGCTCAACATCTTTGACATTTTAACCCTTGTTTTAATTCTACACTAACATTAGCTACCTTAGAGTTAATTTTACCTTTTAAATCTGAAAAGTTTATTGAATTAACTATTAAAATTTGATTTAAATCTTTAATTTCTTTAATAAAACTAAATTCTTTGGGAATTTCTAAATTAATAACTGCTTCAAATCCCTTTTTGATTATTTTTTCATTTCTTGCTTTTTCCAATGCTTCATTAACATCATCACGCAAATTTAAGACTGTATTTCACTTTGAAATAAAATCCTCTTTTTGCAAGAAATTTTGTTCTTTTAAATCTAATAAGTGAATTGAATCTTCTTTTTTGAGATTTTCAATATTTTGATATGCTTCTTCAACTGTGTGAATTAGAATTGGTTTTAGCATATCAAGCAATGCTCAAAGTTGTTCATAAATTACAGTTTGTACTTGTCTTCTTCTTTTTGAATTAGCAGCTTCAACATAAATGATATCTTTAATAAAGTCTAAATAGAAAGATGATAAATCATTTGTAACATAATTATTAATTAACTTAAAACCACTATTAAATGAATAAGTCTCCATTGCTTTATAAAACTTATTTTTAGTAACAGATAAATTGTTTAAGGCAAATTTATCAACATCTTCTAGATTTTTTTGATAATCCTTTTTGGGATTGAAATCTACTAAATTAGATAAAATAAATCTAATTGTATTTCTAATTTTTCGATATGACTCTGAAACTTGCTTTAAAATATCTTTACCAATTCTTTGATCATCTGTAAAATCTGTTGAAAATACTCAAAGTCTTAAAATATCTGCTCCTAAATCATTTGCTATTTCTAAAGGGTCAATTGTATTTCCAATTGATTTTGACATTTTTTTACCCTTTTCATCATTTGTCATACCGTGAGTAATTAATTGTTTATATGCAGGTTTGCCATCATAAATTACAGAGTTAATCATTGAAGAATTAAATCAACCTCTGTATTGATCATTTCCCTCTAAATAAACATCAAAAGGTCTTTTTAAATTAAAGTTTTGTTCCATTGCTAAATTTGAACTTCCTGAATCAAATCAAACATCTAAAATATCAGTTTCCTTTTCTCAACCTAAACCTTTAAATTTATCAGGTAAGAAAGTATCTGCTGGTAAATCAAATCAAGCATTAGTACCTTTTTTTTCAATAATGCCAATTGCATACTCTACAATTTCATTCGTTAATTGTGGTTGTTTGTTTTTATCAAAAAATGCAATAATGGGAACTCCTCAAAGTCTTTGACGAGAAATTGTTCAATCATTTCTATCTTTAATAATATTTCTTAATCTTTCTTTTGATCATTCAGGGTTTGTTTGCACATCTTTAACAATAACTTTATCGATTGATTTTTTTACACTTTCTAAACTAACAAATCATTGATGAGTAGCACGATAAATTACTGGTTTTTTAGTTCTTCAATCATGAGGATATGAGTGCTTTACAAATTTAAGTTTTAATAATAAATTTTTTTCTTGCAAAGTTGTACCAATTATTTTATTAGCATCTTCATAAAAAATTCCCTCTAATCTTGAATCATTTATTGTTACATCAAATTTTCCTTGATTATCAATTGGAGCAAAGGCCTTTATTTTATTTTTTGTTACAATTTCAAAGTCATCTTCTCCAAATCCCCCCGCAATATGAACAAGTCCAGTTCCAGCCTCACTTGTAACATGATGACCTAATACTGTAAATCCTGTTTTATTTTCAAATCATGGGTGTTGATAATTAATTTTTAATAAATCAGATCCTTTAAAAATTTCTAAAACTTTAACTTTTTCTCAACCAATTTGTTCTGAAACTGAGTCAATTAAATCTTTTGCAATGATAAATTTTCTATTATCGTTTTCTGGCTTAACTAAAACATATTCTAAATCTTCTCCAAGTGCAATTAATTGATTTGAAGGAATTGTTCATGGAGTTGTTGTTCAAATAACAAAATTAGTATTTTCAAATTTTTTATTATCAATAATTTTACATGCAACAAAAATTGTTGGTGACTTTATTTCAGCATATTCTATTTCAGCTTCAGCAAGTGCAGATTCACTTGATGGAGATCAATAAATTGGCTTCAAATCTCGATAAACTAAATTCTTTTCAACCATTTTTGCAAATAATTTAAGTTCACTTAATTCAAAATCATCAGTTAAAGTAATATATTTGCAATCATAATCTGTAAAAATTCCTAATCTTCTAAACTGCTCTGATTGGTTTTTGACTTGATTAAGAGCATACTCCTTACAAAGATTTCTAAATTCTACTGGTTTTAATGCTTTTCTATCAATACCTGTTTTTGTAATTGCAGTTTCAATTGGAAGACCATGAGTATCTCAACCCATAATATAAGGTGAATAATAACCAGATTGATTTTTTCAACGCACTATAATATCTTTTAAAATCTTATTTAAAGCATGCCCAACATGAATATTTCCATTTGCATATGGTGGCCCATCATGTAAAACAAAACTTGGTTTTTGTTTATTGATTTGCATCTTTTTCTGATATATTTTTTTATCTAATCAATCCTTTTGTAATCTTGGTTCTTTAACTTTTAAATCTGCTTTCATATCAAAACTTGTTTGATTAATAAGTAATGTATCTTTATAATTTTTTTCCATATTTTTTTCCTTTCAAAATAAAAACGCTCCTACAATAGGAGCGTTTTAACGCGGTACCATCCTAATTTAAATAAACACAAAAAATAGATGTTTATTTATCTCAATTGAAATGTTAACGCTTTTCTTGCGAGAAGTTCTACTAAGTAAAATACTTTTCTTCTTCTAAAATAAATAAGTGATAATTTTAGTAATTCTATATTAACTCTCAGCAAATGTTAACTCTCTGTGAATAGATTTTATTAAAATCTTGTCTTATTGTTTCTATCTTTTTCACTATTTTCAATAAATTTTTTCAAATTTATTCCATTATTTCATTTTTTTGGATTTTTGGGTCCAATATTACCACTTTCATCTTCTGGTAAAGGTTCTTTACTACTTGGATTTGATAAAATTTGATCAATATTTATTCCAAAAAAACTAAATCCTAATAAGTTTCTTGTAATAGATTCTCCCAATTCATTTTTATCTTTAGCTAATTTTACCAAAGCAGCTGATCAATTACTTTCACCATTTTCAGGATCTTCTTCATCTTTAATCTTAAATCCACTTGCAGAAGATGAATAAGTACTTGCTACACCTATTTTTACAGGCTTATCACCTAAATAATAGACTTCTGCTTGGTCATTTCATTTTTTATCAATTAAGTTTTTAAGTGTTCCATAAAAATAAGCTGGATCTTCTTCTTTTCCAATTCCATATGTTGATTTTATTTTTTCACCTTTTTTAATAAATGTAGTATTACCATTATACTCAATTGAAATATCTTCTTTTGCTGTCACAAAATTAATATCTCTATAAGCATTATACATTAGTAAGTCAATATTTTCATATCAACCATTTAAATCTTCAATAAATGGAATTGAAGTTGGCTTGTTTGTAGAAACTCCATCTTTAAATAATCATTGAATTTTAGTAGATAATGATAAATAAAAATCCTTGTTATTTAATCAATAAATAACCATTATTTCTTTAATTACTTGGGAAATAGTTGCTTGACTTTCTCTATTGTATAGAGTTTTACCAGCAATTGCTAAACTAATTCCATCCAAACCATATGTGTCAACTAAAAAGTAAATTCGATCTCTAAGTTGGTCTTT